>CAIKJM010000483.1 GCA_903827735.1 uncultured Rhodanobacter sp.
CCGGTGAGAACGATCAGGTCGGCCCAGGAAATCTTGCGGCCATACTTCTGCTTGATCGGCCAGATCAGCCGGCGCGCTTTGTCCAGGCTCACGTTATCCGGCCAGCTGTTGAGCGGGGCGAAACGCTGCTGGCCGGCGCCCGCGCCCCCGCGACCGTCACCGGTGCGATACGTGCCGGCACTGTGCCACGCCATGCGAATGAAGAACGGTCCGTAATGACCGAAGTCGGCCGGCCACCAATCCTGGGAGTCGGTCATCAGCGCGAGCAGATCCTTCTTCACCGCCGCCAGATCGAGGCTGTTGAACTTCTTCGCATAGTCGAAGTTCTCGCCCATGGGATCCGACAGCGAGGACTGCTGATGCAGGATCTTCAGGTTAAGCTGATTTGGCCACCAGTCGCGGTTGGTCGTACCGCCGCCGGCGGCGTGATTGATCGGGCACTTCGCTTCGTTGGTCATGTGTTCTCCACCTTGGTTCGTTGAAATCTGGCTATGCGCGCCGGTTCGGTGTGCAGGTAGCTATATCAGTGATTTTTTTGATTGCTTTGTCGTTGTAGAGAGATGAGCCAGCGCCTCGATGGCAGGGAAGTGCCTCACGGGCAAACGTCTTTAAGGAGCCGGCGGTGAGGCGGCGTCAGTGGCCGGGCCTGATCCTACCGATGCTGGTAGTCAGGGTGTCGCGATCGTTGCTCATGGTGCGGGCTCCTTGCGAGTGGCGGACAAGAGTGGCTGGCAGGTGACGTACTGTCCTTCGGAATCTACGCGCTCTGCATCATCAATAGAACTAGATTATTTTTATGTAAACGATAGCGCTGGCCTATGACAAATTTGCTGCTCTGCGTCATGTGACGGCGCTGAAGTCATTGGGTCAGTAACGATACCGACAGCGTGGCGGGCGTCATGCCGCGCCCACTCATTGCGCATGCAAGAGGCGGCCTCAGGCAGGTGCGATGGGGGACACGATGCATCAGCGAAGCTACCGCCGGTCAGGACAGCAGCAGGCCCTGCGTTTCGATAAACCGGATCACCTGCGCCAGGCCGTCCTGCCGGCGCAGGTCGGTCATCGCGAACGGTTTGTCGCCGCGCATGCGCAAGGTGTCTTCGCGCATCACCTCGAGCGAGGCGCCCACGTACGGCGCCAGGTCGGTCTTGTTGATCACCAGCAGATCGGAGCGGGTGATGCCGGGGCCGCCCTTGCGCGGAATCTTTTCGCCGCCGGCCACGTCGATCACGTAGATCGTGAGGTCCGACAGCTCGGGCGAAAACGTGGCGGCCAGGTTGTCGCCGCCGGATTCGATAAACACGATGTCGGCATCGGGGTACACGTCGAGCATGCGTTCGATCGCTTCGAGGTTGATAGAGGCGTCCTCGCGGATCGCGGTATGCGGGCAGCCGCCGGTTTCTACGCCCATGATGCGCTCGGGTTCCAGCGCGCCGGCGACGGTGAGCAGGCGCTGGTCTTCCTTGGTGTAGATGTCGTTGGTGATCACCACGAGGTCGTAGCGGTCGCGCATGGCCTTGCACAGCATTTCCAGCAAGGTGGTTTTGCCCGAGCCGACCGGGCCACCGATGCCCACGCGCAGCGGCGGCAGGGCGCGCGTGCGGGGAGGTCGGGCGATATGCGTGCGTGGCGCGTTGGCGATGCTCATGAGCGGAACAGCCTCGTGTATTGGGTTTCGTGATGCGCGGACAGAATGCCCAGCATCGGGGTGAAATTGCAGGCGTGGCTTGAGTCACGGGCCATCGCTGCCTCGACCCAGGTCGACAGGCGGTTGGCGAGGCGATGCAGCATCGCTTGTCCGGCAATTTGTCCCAGCGGTACCAGCTTCACCGCTGCGGTGGTGAGGTTTTCTGCCAGGCTCCAGCCCATCGCCTGCAGCGCATCGGGCTCGCTCAGGCCCAGCACGGCGGACGCGCATGCGTGCACGGTGGCGTAGGCCGGCGGATGCAGTCGGCCCAGCATCGCGCGATGGGTTTCGGTGAACGTGGGCAACTGCGGCAGCGCCTGCAGCCATAGCGCCAGCGAGCGGCCGGTCTGCGCGCTTTCCATGCGCAGTTCGGCGGTTTCGCGCATGGCGACCAGCTGGTCGTTGATCGCCTGCAGGATGGTTTCATCCAGCGTCTGCCAGGCGGCGTACTGCGCGCGCCACAGCGGCGCCTCGCCGTCGGCCCAGGCCAGCGCGAGGTAATCGGCAATCCACTGTTCGGCGCTGGCGGCATCGCGCACCACGCCCGCTTCCAGCGCGGCCTCCAGCCCGAGCGAATGGCTGAAGGCGCCGATCGGCAGCGCCGCCGACGCCAGCTGCAGCAGCGCGGGCAGGCTCGAGCGATCAGCGCTCATGCGGGTTGCGCAGCGGCGAAAGGTTGGGCTCGTGCCGGCGAAACACGGCCTGCGCCAGCGCGTAATCCTCGGCAAACGTGGCGTCGTGGGCGTGCTTGTGGCCGCCGCCGTAGGCGCCGGTTTCCGGCTGGAACGGCGCTTTGGTCGCCTCGACCCGAACGCCGAGCTGATCGAGCATGTCGCGCAGCACGGGATCAGGAGTGATCGCCAGATAGCCGTCGCCGACCTCGACAGCGATATGCCGGTTGCCCAGGTGATAGGCCGCGCGCGTCAACGCGATCGCCGTGTCGGCGGTTACGCGCAGCACGGGCTCGGGCGCGGCCACC
The DNA here is from genome assembly GCA_903827735.1 of uncultured Rhodanobacter sp. Taxonomy (GTDB): domain Bacteria; phylum Pseudomonadota; class Gammaproteobacteria; order Xanthomonadales; family Rhodanobacteraceae; genus Rhodanobacter. The sequence continues at coordinate 2,667 of CAIKJM010000483.1, forward strand.
ACCACAAACACCGACGCGTCGTCGGCCTGCAGCCGGTCGCCAGGGCGCAGCGTCAGGCCGGGCATCAGCGCCCACGCGAGCTCACGACCGTCGGGCAGCGTGAGCCTATGCCGGCTGCGCTTGCGCGTGTCGAACGCGAGTTCGAGCGGCACATCGTCGGCCTGTCGCTTCGTCGATGCATCGAGGTGACGATGGATCATCAGCATGCGCTGACCTCACAATAAGTTGCTTTGAAACCAGATACTCAAAACAGGAAATAACGCTGCGCCATCGGCAGCACCTCGGCCGGCTCGCACCACAGCCGCTCGCCATCGGCGGTGACCACATAGGTTTGCGGATCGACCTGGATATTGGGCATCGCTGCGTTGTGGATCATGTCGGCCTTGCCGACGTGTCGGCAGTTACGCACCGCGACCAGTTTCTTCTGCAGGCCGAGTCGTTCGCCCAGTCCCGCATCCAGCGCCGCTTGCGATACAAAGGTCAGCGAACTCTGCGTCAGGCTGCGGCCGAAGGCGCCGAACATCGGCCGGTAATGCACCGGCTGCGGCGTGGGAATCGAGGCATTCGGGTCGCCCATCGGCGCCGCCGCAATGCTGCCGCCCTTGAGAATCAGCGCAGGCTTCACGCCGAAGAACGCCGGTTTCCACAGCACCAGGTCGGCCCACTTGCCGACTTCGATCGAACCCACCTCGTGGCTGATGCCGTGCGTGATCGCGGGGTTGATGGTGACCTTGGCCAGGTAGCGTTTGACCCGGCCGTTGTCGTGTCGCGCCGGGTCACCGGCGAGCGAACCGCGCTGCACCTTCATCTTGTGCGCGGTCTGGAAGGTGCGCAGGATCACCTCGCCAACGCGGCCCATCGCCTGCGAGTCGGAGCTGATCATCGAGAACGCGCCCAGGTCGTGCAGGATGTCTTCGGC
>CAIKJM010000484.1 GCA_903827735.1 uncultured Rhodanobacter sp.
CCGAGCAATGGCAAAGCCCGACGTACTCGAAGTTGTCTGCTACGGCGTATTCAACAGCACCGCACAGACAGTGGCCGCGACGTTGTTTCATGAGCGGCGACCAAAGCACGTCAACGCCTGCTTCGCCCAAGGCTGACGGGCCGTCTGCTCGACTGACGGTTGGGTCTCGTGCCTACTCTGAACTGTATTCAAAGCGAGACACCAATTTGCCCTCTGCGGAATAGCCGAAAGCAAAAGCATGCAGGAAGAAGTTATAACGAACCCATTTTTTACACTGGCCAGCATTTCGTGGTGGATTAGTCTGGTCTCCGCTCCACCACAGATACTCTCCGCACGGAAGCACCTCATCCGGGGCTCCGATGCTCGACAAAATTGCGACCTCGCTTTGCCCACGTTCAGCGTTTGTGAAGGTGGCTTCGGTATGCGCCTCGCGGTACAGGTACCGCCCAGACAACACTGCAAGAACGAGCGCCGTGATAATAACCACGATTCTGGCCCGAAAATTCATTCAACCCAACGCACCGCTTCAGCCGCGGCCCGGCTGGAGCGGCAAAGCCGCGGATGCCGGGACGTCGGCTGGAGGCGACTGTTGGGCCTCATTTGCGCGTGGGTGCGGATGGTAGCTCTGGGAATTTGGCTGCCAATCAAAGTAAATGCCGCCGAGCGGATCTATTTGCATTTGCTCCACCAGATCTTTTGGCAACTCAAGATTTACATTCCAAAGTAGTTCCGGCTTGGTGTGATCAACACGTGCAACAAAAAGCTCTAACTTGTATCGGCCTGGAAGAAACCGAAATGTTCCGCCGTCCTTCGGCGGAAGAAAGTGATGGTTCGTGACAACGCCTTGTTCGCCGACGTAGAGACCACTACCTCGTGTCAGTTTGTCGTCGCCATAAACCCAAACATTGAATGCCTGAATAGATTCACCGCGCGTCAGTCTGACGTGCAAGCTGCTAACCACGTTGCCGCGCTTTGCGGTGCTGTATAGAAGGGTTCGTAGAAAGACCTTTGGACCACGTCCTTTTTGATCAAAACGGCCGCCGTCTTCACCGAAGTAAATCGTTGTGGGCTGCGTCATTAAGACCCGCCCTTTACGAACCAGCGTCAGGTACGCAACCGCCGCAGAAACTGCCAGAGAGCACAGTGAAACGATAAGCGCCCAGCCTGCTATCGATATTGTCATAAGTTCATTCTTTTGAGGCCCAACGCTGAACTGAACAGTGGCGCATAACGCCGACCGATGCGGTGCGCGCATGCCCCGTCGCCATCCGTTCGAGTGCCGAGTTGGGTCTCAAACCGGCCATGGCTGGTACATGATGCACGTAAGACCTGCTGACGATCCGCCTTCGGCGAGGTCAGCGGGCCGTAACAGCGTGGCCTTGCCCAACGATTCTGAGAGAACGCTCAGCCTCATGAGTCTTTTTCCTTTCGCACCTAGAAATAACTCAACGCCCTCCAGGTCGTTTAGCCCCCCCGAAGAATCCAGCAGCGAAATGATCCGAGAACAGAATGAAGCAAGCAGTTCGGGACTCACCTTGTCATCTGCAATCGGAAGGGTGACGCACAGATAGTGCTTGTCGTGCTCCTCTGCGAAGGGCATTACGATCGCCTCAGGCGATGCGGTGAGAATCGAGCGTAATTCTGGTACCCCAGAGATAAGTGAGATTGCCCTGGAGACCACGTCTTGTTTCATGAGGCCCAACGCCGATTGAACCGCAGCCAGTGGACCCGAGTTCGTGGTTCAACGCAGGTTTCCATTCGCCAAGTCCCTGTTTACGCACGACCGTGGAAGATTGAGGCCGCTCAATTCGTCGCGACACGATAGACCTGCGCCTGCCGATCCATCAAGCATGTCGCTATCGACACGATGATTCTCGCAATAATGTTTGAAGGCGTGACCAGATGTTTGGGCGTGCGCAGTAAGCTGTCAGCGCACGGCCTCAGCCTGCGTCGCGGGGAGCAGCAGATTTACAGGTGTAGCGCTAACCTGCGATGAGTTCCGGGTCGCCGTGCGTGAGGTAGTCCCACATGCGTTCGTAGACGCGGCCGGCGGTGACCTGGCGGGCTTTGGTCTCGTCTGGCGTCAATAGCGTTTCCTCGCCATCGGCTTTGAGGTTGGCCAACGCGGTTTCGACACGTGCGGCTTCTTCGAGGAACCAGGACAGCGCTACGGCTTCAACCAAGTCGGCGCCGACTACGACAGCGCCGTTGGCGCGCATCACGATCGCATTCGAGGGCCCGAGTTGTTCGGCGAGCTTCAGCGCGGCGGCGTCGTCGCGCAGCAGTCGCGGGTCTTCCCATAGCGGGGGCTGCGGCGCGAAATAAGCGCCGAAGCCGTGCCGCGGACGCACCGTGCGGCGCAGCAGCGACAGCAGCATGGTCTGCGGCGGCATGATGCGGGCAACGGCGCCGACGTCGCTGCGCAGTCGATAGATCGCCTGATGAATGCGCACTTCACCCAGCACGCCTTCGGGTAGCGCGCCATCGATCGCAACCACGGTGCCAGCCTCGCCGCTGCCGATCGTCCCCATCGGTTTGGCGGCACAGACGAGAAAATGCTGACGGTCCAGACGCACGCTGCAATGGCCGTAGGCGTGAACCAGATTGCCGCGTGCGAGTGCACGAGCGGCCAAGCGCAGATCGCGATCGAGATTGCTGTGAGTAGGGTTCATGAGGGATCGGATGGATCGCTGGGCTCTACGCCACGGGTTTCGAGAGGTTCGCAGATAGTATCATTGCATACCAATATCCAGCCGCCATCTACTGCCTCTCCCACCATGCCTGCCGCAACCTC
>CAIKJM010000485.1 GCA_903827735.1 uncultured Rhodanobacter sp.
ATCACCCGAGCTTTATAAGACCCTAATCGTCGATCGGAACAAGGCCTGGGCGACAAAAATCGCGGCCTTGCTGCAGCATCCGGGCACCGTCTTCATCGCCGTCGGTGCCGCGCATCTGGCGGGCCCGGACAGCGTGCAGGCTCAGCTCGCCAGATTGGGCATTGCCACGCAAACGCTCTGATGGCGCCTGCGGCGACGATCGCCGAGGCTCAAAACGCTGCCTTGAGCTCGGTGGTGTGGATGCTGTTCTGGCCCACGCGAAGCGTGTATGAGTCCATCTTGCCGAGGTCCTTGTAGGACACGCTCATGCTTTTGGTGACGCCATTTGGCTTTTTGCCACCGGTACTGCTCGCTTTCTTGCCGCCCGGCACGACGGCAGGGGGGGGCGGCGCAGCGCCAATCTCGAGGCTGTAAACGTGGCCCGGCTGCACGTCCTTGATATCGAACGAAAGCCAGTTGATATCCCTGCCGTTGGAAGCCACCACGCCGACGTGGTGCGCTCCGGGCAAAACCCGCACCCACAACGTATTGCCACCGTTGTAATAGTTCCAGGTGTCCATGTCGTCGATGCGGGTGATGCCGCAGGTGTATCCGGCGACCTCCGCGCACGCGAAAATGGCCGTGTCCGACAACGGATGCTGCTTGTCGGCATAGGCGATTTTCGGGTGCCTGTCGACGATCGAGGCGCAACCGACCAGCAGCGCGCAAAACAAAACCGCGGTATTGCGTAGAGAGTGCATCGGCCTCGCCTTGGATTGCGATCGCGTCTATCCGCTCAATTCTAGCCTAACCGGCGCTTCATCTGGCACCATCGACCGGCTGCGTGCCCTGCCGCGTACTCCTGATTGAAACCAAGCCATGAACCTGCAAGCCAACTACGAACAGATCCCGCTCAAGGAATACGCCGAGCGGGCCTATCTCGACTATTCCATGTACGTGGTGTTGGACCGCGCCCTGCCCTTCGTCGGCGACGGCCTAAAGCCGGTACAGCGGCGCATCATCTACGCGATGAGCGAGCTGGGCCTGGCGGCCACGGCGAAGCCGAAGAAGTCCGCCCGCACCATCGGCGACGTGATCGGTAAATTCCATCCGCACGGCGATAGCTCCTGCTACGAAGCGATGGTGCTGATGGCCCAGCCGTTCTCGTATCGCTATCCGCTGGTCGACGGCCAGGGTAACTTCGGTTCGCCGGACGATCCGAAGAGCTTCGCCGCGATGCGCTACACCGAATCGCGCCTGAGCCCGATTGCGGAGGCGCTGCTGGGCGAGCTGGGCCAGGGTACGGTCGACTGGGTGCCGAACTTCGACGGCACCATGGAAGAGCCCAGCTGGCTGCCTTCGCGCGTGCCGCACGTGCTGCTCAACGGATCGATGGGCATCGCCGTGGGCATGGCCACCGACATCCCGCCGCACAATCTGCGCGAGCTGGCCAGCGCCTGCATCCGCCTGCTGGACGACCCCGACGCCACCGTGGCCGACCTGTTCGAGCACGTGCGCGGCCCAGACTACCCGACCGAGGCGGAGATCATCACCCCGCGCGCCGACCTGCTGACGATGTACCAGACCGGCGGCGGCTCAGTGCGCGCCCGCGCGGTGTACCAGCGCGAGGAAGGCAACGTCGTCATCACCGCGCTGCCGCACCAGGTCAGCCCGTCGAAGATCCTCGAGCAGATCGCCGCACAGATGCGCGCCAAAAAGCTGCCGATGATCGAGGATCTGCGCGACGAGTCCGATCATGAAAACCCGACCCGGCTGGTGATCGTGCCGCGCTCCAATCGCGTCGATGCCGACGAAATGATGCAGCACCTGTTCGCCACCACCGATCTGGAAAAGAGCTTCCGCGTCAATCTCAACATGATCGGCCTGGACGGCCGCCCGCAGGTCAAGGATCTCAAGCGCATCCTCAGCGAATGGCTGGTGTTCCGCACCAGCACGGTCACGCGCCGGCTCGAGCATCGGCTGGCCAAGGTCGAGCGCCGCCTGCACCTGTTGGAAGGCCTGCGCATCGCGTATCTCAACCTCGATGAAGTGATCCGCATCGTGCGCACCGAGGACGAGCCCAAAGACGTGCTGATGGCGCGCTTCAAGCTCAGCGAGGAGCAGACCGACTATATTCTCGAAACCCGCTTGCGCCAGCTGGCCCGGCTCGAGGAGATGAAGATCACCGCCGAGCGCGACCAGCTCGAAGAGGAGCGTGCCAAGATCAACGTGCTGCTGAAATCGCCGGCCAAACTCAAGAGCCTGATCAAGGACGAGCTGCGCGCCGACGCCGCCAAGTTCGGCGACGACCGCCGCTCGCCGCTGGTGCAGCGCGGCGCCGCGCAGGCGCTGGACGAAAGCGCGCTGGTCGTCAGCGAGCCGGTCACCGTGGTGCTGAGCCAGAAAGGCTGGGCGCGCGCCGCCAAGGGCCACGACGTCGACGCCGAGGGTTTGAACTACCGCGACGGTGACGGCTTGCTGGCTTTCGTCAAGGCCCGCACCACCCAGCAGGTGGCGTTTATCGATTCCACCGGCCGCAGCTATTCCACGCCGGCGCATACCCTGCCATCCGCGCGCGGCAATGGCGAACCGCTGACCGGACGCTTCAGCCCGGCGGGTGGCGCCAGCTTCGACGCGGTGATTGCCGGCGACAACGACACCCGCCTGATCATCGCCAGCGATTTCGGCTACGGTTTCGTCACCCGCTTCGAATCGCTCACCGGCCGCAACAAGGCCGGCAAGCAGATCATCAGCCTGACCGACAAGGCCAAGGTGCTGGCGCCGCAGATCAGCGCCGACCCCGCCCGCGACCGCGTTGTCGTGGTCACCACCGAAGGCCACCTGCTGATGTTCTCGGTGGCCGAGCTGCCCGAGCTGGACAAGGGCAAGGGCAACAAGCTGATCGAGATCCCGAAGGCTAAACTCACCTCCGGCGACGAGCGCGTGGCCGGCGTGGCCGTGGTCAGTGAGGGCAAGGGTGAAGTCACCCTTTACGCAGGTCAGCGTAAACTCACGCTCAAGTGGTCGGATCTGGTCGAGTACGGCGGCAATCGCGCCACGCGTGGCGGCCTGCTGCCGCGAGGCCTGCGTCGGGTGGAAAGGATCGAGACCACCGGTTAAGCGGCAGCGGCAGGAACTTCCTGCCGCGCCGCGGTTTCCAACACGGACGTGTACACGTTTAGCCAGCCGGCGCGTTGTGCCCGTCATGCCCCCGGAGCTCGTATGAACATCAAGCCATTACTCCTAGCCTCGGCCATCAGCGTGCTGGCGACTTCAGCGTGGGCGCAATCATCCACCCAGCCGCTCAACCTGAAGCTGCCGAACAATCTGCCAGCCTCCAGCAGCACGGCCTCAGCGCCCGCTTCTAGCGCCTCCTCGGCCGCCAGGCCGGCGCCGGCCAACGTGTCTGCGGCGGCCAATGCTGCCCGCAACGGCAGCGCCAACAACCCGCCGATCAGCACCACACCGGGCGTTTACTACGGCGATACCAGCGGCCGTCTGGGCAATACCGACACGACCGCCGACAGCCAGCGCTGCGACGACTCGACCTACGACAAGGCGCAGGTCCACGGGGCCGTCAGCACCGGCGTTGCCAGTGGCAGTCATATGGGCACGAGTACATACGAAGGCGGCGAGATCAACGTGACCAAGGCCTTCGGCGACTGCGACCATCCAGGCGGCGGCATCAGTTTTTCGATCGGCGTGAACCAGACCAACTTCAGCGGCGGCCGTTACCGCGGCGGCTACTGATCGGGCCGGCCACAGGCAGCCGGCTGGCTACAGCCGGGTGAACGACCACGACTGCATGCGGCCGTCGCGATACGGCATCACGCCGTGGAACGGCCGGGAATCTTCATCGAACACTAGCGGCAGAAAATGCCGGTCGCCCTCCCACATCGGTAGCGACATCAGCTGATCACGCGCCACCCATTCCAGCGTGCCTTCGGCATTGCTTTCGAACGCGGTGCCGGCGTAGCCGTTGATCAGAAAAATAAAGCCCAGCCAGTCCTCACCGTTCTTACCGAAGCCAGGCCAGTTCAGCGTGCCGCGCAGCTGCATCGATTCGCAGGTGATGCCGGCCTCCTCGAAAATCTCTCGGCGCATGCAAGCGGCGATATCCTCGCCCGGCTCCATCTTGCCGCCCAGGCCGTTGTACTTGCCCAGGTGCTGATCGTCCGGCCGCGCGTTGCGGTGGATCATCAGCACCTTGCGGCGATCCGGCGAGAGCACATAGCCCAGCGTGGCTACGATCGGGGTGTAAGGCATGGGCAGCGCCATCGGCAAAACATCGAGTTTAACGGCAGACACGGCGCCACGCCGCAGCCAGCGCTGAATGACCGACGTCGTCAGACTTGCGCTGACCCTGCCGGCCGGCGACCATCGGAGGATGCGTTATCTGCCCTCGTCTTTTTTAGCCAACTCGTCGATCTGCCGGCGCTTGCTGCGCTGGGGGCTGTTCTCCCTGCTTCTGGCCAACCTGCTCGGCTGCACGTCGCCTGCGCAAGCCGTCGACAGCAGTGAGCTGGCGTTCGATGGGCAGACTTATCGCGTCGTGCACATCGATCTGAAGCGTGAAAAGCTCAGCCTGCACTGGCGCGACCCGCAAACCGCGCAGCCGTTCGGCAGCATTGAAGCGCTGCGCCAATGGGGTGAGGCGCACGGGCAGCGGCTGCTGTTCGCCGCCAACGCCGGCATTTACGACAAGCAGTCGGCCCCGCTCGGGCTGTACGTGGAAAACGGCAAGACGGTCGTGCCGCTGAATCTCAATCATGGCAACCCGGCGTCGGGCAATTTCTCGCTGCTACCCAACGGCGTGTTCGCGATTTATCCCGACGGCCACGCGGCCGTGCGCACCAGCAGCGACTTCAAGGCCGATGCGCAGCCGGCCCTTTGGGCCAGCCAGTCCGGCCCCATGCTGCTGATCGACGGCAAGCTCAACGAGCAGTTCATCGACGCCTCCGACAGCATGAAGTGGCGCAGCGGCGTCTGCGTCAAGACGCCCAGCGAAGTCATTTTCGCGGTGAGCGAGACACCGGTGAACTTCCACACGTTTGGACGTCTATTTCGCGACGAATTGGGCTGCCGCGACGCGCTATACCTGGACGGCAGCATTTCGCAGATCTACGTCGATGGCAACGGTTATGCCGGTGCGCCGAACATCATGGTGAAGCCGTACGCAGGTATCTTCGCCGTGTTTGTCGCGCAATGAGGTCGCTGCCCAGACACATCGTGCGCAGCCTGCTGGTCGCAATCGTCGTCCTGCTGCTGCTCGCGGGTATCGGCGGCTGGTGGCTGCTGGCCGGGAGCCGCGCGAGGCTGGATGGTGACCGATCATTTCCCGGCCTGAGCGCCAGGGTCAGCGTCAGCCGCGACACGCTCGGCACCGTAACCATCGAGGGCACCAACCGCAACGACATAACCTTCGCGCTGGGCTATGTGCATGCGCAGGAGCGCTTCTTCGAGATGGACCTGATGCGCCGCCTGCCGGCCGGCGAACTGGCCGAACTGGTCGGACCGGCCGCGCTGCCGACCGATCTCAATCATCGCCGCCATCGACTGCGCGCGGTGGTCGAGACCGCCTACGCCCAGCTGCCGCCGGAGCAGAAGCATCAGCTCGACCGCTACCGCGACGGCGTCAACGCCGGCCTCGCCGACCTGCGCGTGCGGCCGTGGGAATACCTGCTGCTGAACAGCCGGCCGCGGCCGTGGCGCTCGGAAGACAGCGCGCTGGTGATCGCCGCGATGTACCTGGATTTGAACGGCGACGGCCGCAACGAACGCGAGCTGCGGCTGGCGCAGATGCGTGCGGTGCTGCCCGGCCCACTGGTGGACTTTCTGATCGCACCCGATCCGGACTGGGAAGCACCGCTGGACAATCAGCTGTCGCCGCGCGCGGCTATTCCAGCTGCCGATGTGTTCGATCTGAATCATCTTGCCACCGTCGCTACACCGGCCCATCTCACGGCCGCCCTGCTGCCGGCGCTCGACGCACCGCGTCCGGGCAGTAATAGCTTTGCCGTGGCGGGCTCGCTAACCGACACCGGCGCCGCAATGGTCGCTAACGACATGCATCTGGGCCTGCGCGTGCCGAATATCTGGTTTCGCGCACGGCTGCGCTATCCCGACGCCAGCGCGCCGAACGGCGAGCGCGATATCAACGGCGTCACCCTGCCCGGCACGCCGGCGATGATCGTTGGCTCCAACGGCCAGATCGCCTGGGGTTTCACCAACAGCTACGGCGACTGGCTGGACTGGGTCCGCGTGCAGCGTGATCCTGCCAACCCAACGCGCTATAAGGTGCCCGAAGGCTGGGCCAACATCGAAGCGCATGACGAACACATTCACGTCAAAGGCAAACCCGACACCGTGCTGAAAGTCGAGGACACGCGGTGGGGCCCGATCATGGCCAGCGACATCGACGGCACGCCGCTGGCGCTGGCGTGGATCGCCGACCAGCCCCGCGCGTACAACGTCGAGCTGATGCAGCTCGAACAGACAAGCAGCGCCAACGCGGCACTCGATCTCGCGCCGCAGTTCGGCATGCCACCACAGAATTTTGTGGTGGCCGACAGCACCGGGCATATCGGCTGGACGCTGGCCGGCAACAGCATTCCGCTGCGCGCCAATATCGATCCCCTGCGGCCATCGGACTGGTCGAAGCCCGGCAGAGGCTGGCTGGGCTGGGCCGCGCCGTCGCAATACCCGCGCATCGAAGATCCTGCCGACGCGCGACTGTGGACGGCCAACAATCGCACCGTCGGCAGCGATGCGCTGGCCCTGCTCGGCAACGGCGGCCACGATCTGGGCGCACGCGCGCAGCAGATTCGCGACGACCTGCGCGCGCAAACCAAATTCGCACCGAACAACCTGCTCGACGTGCAGCTGGACAACCGCGCCGTGCTGCTCACGCCCTGGCAGCAGCTGCTGCAAAAGACGCTGGCCGATACACAAGACCCTTCGCTGCAAACGCTGCGGCAGCTCACCGCCAGCTGGCGCGGCCGCGCCGACATCGACAGCGTCGACTATCGCCTCGTGCGCGCCTTCCGCACGCAGGTCACCGAAGCGGTGCTGTCCCCCTTCGTCGCACGGATAAAAACGCGCTACGCCGACTTCACCTGGCCGGCCGAAAACGCGGCCGAGGGTGCGGTCTGGAATCTGATCAGCACACAGCCGCAGAATCTGCTTGATCCGCAGTACCGCGACTGGCACGCGCTGATTGTCGCTGCCGCAGCACACGTCGCCAACGAACTTGGTCAACAGCCCGGCGGCCTCGCCGCACGCACCTGGGGCGAAAAGAATCGCGGCGCCATCCGGCACCCGCTTTCCATCGCGTTGCCCCAGTGGCTGGCGCGTCGGCTCGACATGCCCGACCAGCCGCTGCCCGGCGACAACAACATGCCGCGCGTGGCCGCGCCCGGCTTCGGCGCCTCCGAACGGTTCGACGTGGCGCCAGGCCACGAAGCCCAGGGCATTCTCGACATGCCGGGCGGCCAGAGCGACAACCCGCTGTCACCCTTTTACGGCGCCGGCCACGAAGACTGGGTCAACGGCGAACCGACGCCGCTGCTGCCTGGCCCCACGCAGCACAGCCTGGTGCTCGAGCCAACCGGCAGCGGAGGATAATGAAGTGACAGCACGCGCCGTCTTTTGGCCGATCGCAGACATGCAATAAACAGCCGCCGACGGCAAACTTCTCAGGGGAGAAATTAGTGCTTATCGCACCACCGTGTTTGGTCAATATGTTTGCCGCCAGCGGCTTCATTGCTTCGGCCTCGGCGAGCGCCGCGCCACTCGCCGAATATGCGCGCGGCAACGGCAAACTTTCACAGTCAACTAAAAGAGCATTCAACGACCACGGCATGCAGGGAGAACACACGTGATGAGGATTTTGCGTATTTGCAGTCTCGGCATCGGCGTTTTACTCGCCAACCACGCCTGGGCTGACGGCTGCCAGCTGAAGGACTATGGCACGCTCTCCGTGGAAATGGCCGGCGAAAAAGCCACCACCATGGTGAAGATCAACGGAACCGATACGCGATTCATTCTCGACACCGGCGCCTTCTTCAACATCATGTCCAGTGCCAACGCATCGTCGCTGGGGCTAAGGATGTTCCCTGCGCCTTTTGGCCTACGCATCGGTGGCGTTGGCGGATCGGCGGATGCACAGGTAACGCATGTCAAAGATTTTGGCATCCTCAACGCCACGCTCAAGAATATCGATTTCATCGTCGGCGGCACCGATATTGGCCACGGACTGCTGGGTGCTAACCTACTCGATGCGGCCGATCTGGAACTCGACCTGGCGCACGGCAAGCTGACCCTGTTCAGCGCGGAACACTGCTCCAAGCAGCCGCTGGCGTACTGGGTCAAGAATGGTCAGTACGAGGTCGCCGACATCGATTCCGTTGGCAGCCGGGGCGATCGACGCACGTTTCTCAAGGTGACGATAAACGGCCGCGAGGTGCGGGCGCTGCTGGACTCCGGCGCGGCCGCCACCGTGCTCAGTCGCCCGGCCGCCGAGCGAATCGGCATCGACCTCAACGCGCCCGACGTCAAGGCGAGCGGCACGAGCTACGGCATTGGCGCGCACCAGGTCAAGACCTGGACGGTGCGCATCGACAAGTTCTCGGTCGGTACCGAAACCATTCAGCACAGCCAGATGCAGGTTATCGACGGACGGCTCGGGGACGGTACCGATATGTTGCTCGGCGTGGATTTTATTCTCGCCCACCACATGTTTATCGCCAACAGCCAGGCAAAAGCCTACTTCACCTATAACGGTGGGCGCGTGTTTTCCTTTGCCGACGCACCCAGCGACGGCGAAAAAGCCGATGCCGGCAAGACAGCCGGCGACAAAGACGCCACGCCGAAAACGGCGTCAGATTTTGCCCTGCGCGGCGAAGCGAATCTTTCTCGCGGCGAATCCGGCGCTGCCGTCGCCGATCTGGATGCCGCGATCACCATGGCGCCCGATCAGCCCGCCTACTATCTAGCGCGTTCGCGCGCCCATCTGGCCAACAAGCAGCCCGATGCAGCGCTCGCCGATCTGGACAAGACGCTGAGCCTCGACCCAAAAAATGCTGACGCGCTTCTGCTGCGCGCCGAGCTTCGCCTCGTGCACAAGGACCGCACCGGCGCACTGGCCGACGTCACGGCAGCAAGCGCGCTTGCGCCGGCCGGGTCCCCGCAATCGCGGACCATCGCGCGCCTCTACGTCACGCTGGGGCAACCCACGTCGGCACTGCCGCTGCTAGATGACTGGATACGCCTGCACAATCGCGACGCCATGCTTGGCTCCGCGCTCAACGAGCGCTGCTGGGCGCGCGGCCTGAGCAACCAGATGCTCGACGATGCCTTGGACGATTGCCGCAAGGCGATCAAGCGCGACGGTGAAAACCCGGCCTACCTCGACAGCCTTGGCCTCATACAGCTGCGGCTGGGACACTATCCGGACGCCATCAAGGCCTACGAGCAAGCCGCCGTGCAAATGCCGAAAAACGCGTGGTCGCGCTACGGCCTGGGCCTCGCAAAAATCCGCAGCGGCCAAACCGAGGCCGGCAATGCCGACCTCGCCGCCGCGCGCGCGCTCGATCCGGAAGTCGAAACACGCGCCAAGAAATACGGATTGACGGTGGGAGGGCCATAGACGGCCGGACATAGATAGCTGGTGGCGCCGATGTCTTTCACGAAAAGGCGATTTACTGCGCTCGGTCGATAGATTAGTTCCCAGCGAGGCAGTTGCACGTGCCTTCGGCCTCGACTGGCTATTACACGATCGGCGTAAGAGCCTCAGCAAAGCGGTCAGCGAAACTCAATTCGCCAATGGCGGCTCGGTGAGTTCGGGGCGTTGCACGCTCAACGCCGTACCGGCGGCAGCGACGATGATGGCCGCGATCGCCAGCCACTGCAGCAGGCTGAGTCGTTCGTCGAGCAGGGAAACACCGGCCACTGCCGCGACGGCCGGCTCCAGGCTTAACAAGGTGCTGAAGGTGCGCGCCGGCAGCAGGGACAACGCGACCATCTCCAGCGAATACGGCAACGCCGAGCTAAGCACCGCTACGCCCAGCGCATAAGGTAACAGCGACGGCGACAGCAGCGCGCTGCCGGCATGCGCGACGCCGAACGGTATGGCGAGCAAAGCACCGATCGACGTGCCCCATGTCGCCGCATCCGCGCCGTAGGCCGCGCCGGCCTTTTTCCCCAACACGATATAAAGCGCCCAGCCCACGCCGGCAGCCAAGGCGTACATCACACCCACCGGATCGAGCGGCTGCATCTGACCGCGCAAAGGCAACAGCAGGGCTAGCCCGGCAACGACCAGCAGTATCCAGACGAAGTCAATCAACCGACGCGAACCGAACACCGCCAGCGCCAGCGGCCCGGTGAATTCCAACGCGACGGCTATACCGAGCGGGATCGTGCGCAGCGACATGTAGAACACGAGATTCATGGCTCCCATCGCCAGGCCGTAGCCCCACAGCGCGCGCCAGTTACGCTGCCCCGCCGACCGCCGCCAAGGCCGTTTCCACAGCAGCAGCATCAAGGCGCTGAGCCCGAGGCGATAAGCCGTGGCGCCCTGCGCACCCACCTGCGGAAACAGGTGCTTGGCCAGCGACGCCCCGCATTGATACGAGACCATGCTGATCAATAGCGCGCCAATTGCCAGCGCAAGCGGAGCAACGGTGGAGCGTGATGACATGGGCACAGCCGTCGCGGGAAACAGTTCGCCCATCATGCCCGCAGTCACGCATGAAACCCAACAGGGAAAACTCGGCAGAAGCAATAAAGCTCATCGGCCATCGAGCCGCTCGATCCTACTCGGCGTTTTGAACGCCGTGACCGTGCGCATACCGCGACGTCAACCAAATCACCGCCAGCGGAAACATCAGGTAGCGAGACAAGATGGCGAAGATCTGTGCGATGAATCCGTAGCTACCTGAGACGGCGCTGTTTCCGGCAAAGAACGAGAAGTACCAGAATGCGGTAAACGCAATAAGCGTCGCGAGACGACTGCGTTCTCCCGATGAGATGGTTGCGTACACGCCAGCAAAGTTTCTGCAGAAAAAGTGATAGACGATATAAAGCCCCGGCACGATCAGAAACGGAAAGAGCGCCCATGTAGAAATACCGAGACCCTTGGCCGCGGTGGCTATATCGGCATGGGTGGTGAGAGCCCGAATAGGCACATAGCCCCAGACGTTTGCAGCGCTCATCAGCGAGAACCAGTAAACGAATGACGTCAGTCTTCGGCGAGACGCTACGGCATTCGTGCGAAGCAGCGCGTATAACAAAAAGTACACAGCAGCGTTGCCAACAAACGCACCCGCCAGCGCAATGACAGCCGCACTCACGCCATGACCGCTGGCGATAATGGGAGCGTAATCGACGTTGTCGTCCACATCGTCGAGAAAGATGAAATTGTTGACCGAAGCATGCCCGTAATCGATACCAAAGGGCTCGTTCATCCAGCCCAGAGCCCAGGCGAAAACGCTGTGGGCGTATTCATGGATAAGATAACCCATGGCATGCGCGACAAGCGCGAAGATCATCGTCTCTACAGCGAATCTGAATGTCACCGCTGAAATGCTGCGTAATGCTGCACGTGTGGTCGTCACATCAAACCCCTTATGTTTGGAGCGTTACCACCCCCGAAGGGAGTCCGTTCGACCTGCGCTCACGGATCGATGCCAAATCATTGCAAGGACCCGAGCAGATCACTGCCGAGGCGATCGTCTATACAAATCGTATGCACTATGCGTTTGAGCCGAGCTCATGCTTTTCGAATCGGACATTGCCCACAAGAGACCGACAGCGCCGGCTAACTTCAGCTCGTAGAGATCAGTTAGCCATTTCTTTGTTCCTTCAAGAAATCAGACAATTTCGCCTTCGCTTTGTGCAAAGGCGAATATTTGTTCGAGACGATTTCAGAATTTTTAAATAATCCACCGCTTGATTTGGCGGCCAGTCGTTCGTCACTTCGCTATCCTTTCGCCCGGCATCGACAGCGTACGGCTTTAGCGTATCAATGCATTCGCTATATAAGCCAACCTTGTACTGCGTGATTGCCACATCGTTGCGAATATCGCCCAGATCGATGAAGTTAAGAGTAGCGGTACATTTTTTCAATAGCGGCTGAAGCGTGACAAGTGCTGTCTTGTAATCTTTCCTGAGGTACAACTTCTTGAAATTACTTCGGGCCTTATCGACCTCATCCGAAGAACACCCTTCAGGAACAGTTAGATACTGTCCTTTAAAACCACCATTTGCTCCACAAAATCCACTGCATTCTTTGGGGGTATCCGCCAAGACATCAATACCTTTATCTGTCTTAGTGAATTTAACTTTGCAAACGGCGCCATTCTCACTATCGGTTGCAGAACCTTCTCCATTGATAACCGCACCCTGGATATGGCACACATCTTCGCCGGTTGTTGACTGAAGTTCGAAGATCGTTGTTCCCGTTTTCGTTTTTGAGATGGACAGATTCCCCCATCCAGCCTCAGTCGTGTACTTGCCGGGC
>CAIKJM010000486.1 GCA_903827735.1 uncultured Rhodanobacter sp.
ACCGGCGAAACGCGCGACGCGCGCAAGGCAGGCGCCAGCGTGGCGAGCTGGCCGAGAAGGAGCAGCGCAGCGACTCCAATGCCTACGTACATCATCGGCATGCGGTCAAGTTCGAAATAGGCGATCAGCCCCAAATTCAGGCCGACTGCCAGCAGCGCACCAACGATCACGCCACCGCTGCTGATCAAGAGATTTTCGGTAAGGAAGTAGTCAAGAATGTTTCGCCGGGTGGCGCCCAGGGCACGGCGCACGCCGATCTGCTTGCGCCGCTGGCCCACCCAGAAACTGGTCAAGCCGACGATGCCAGCGGCGGTGATGGCCAGCAGTACAATGCAAATCAGAGCCATCATGATCGCCATGCCGCGGTCGCTTTTATAGGCTTTGTCGCGTACATCACTGAAACGCTGCACGCCATCCTTGGGCGAAATAACACGAAGTCGATTGGCCGCAAACAAGGCTTTTTTCAGATCGCGAAATACCGCATCCATCTGGCCCGATTTGACGCGCACCACATAGTTATTGCCTTGCGGCGTCGACAGTTGATCAGGCACCAGCGTGGAGCGCTCGGCCCAGTTGTCGGCAAAACTGTAGACCCACGGCACCTGCATGCGCTCGACGACGCCGATGATGATGCTTGGCTTGGCGCTGAGGTAAACCGCTTTGCCCAATGCATCACCACGCGGAAACATTTTTCCGGCCAGATCTCTTGTGATGATGATTTCTGACAATGCCAAACTGGAGACGCCTATCGCCTGCTTGATTTCATCCACACGAAAATTCCGCCCGGCGATCAGCTTTAGACCAAGCGTCGACAGCGTGTGCTGATCCGCGAAGTAGATGGCGGTATTCGTCACCGATGCCCGCTTATCGGGCGTATAGCCCATGCCAAAAGTTACGCCTCCGCCAGCCAGGGGCCACGCATTGGTGGCATAGGCGTCGGCCACTCCGGGCAACTGACGCAGCGTGGCCAAGTCGGCCCTCATCAACGAGGCGGCGTCATCCGCCGACGGCTTGCCCGCCCACTGGTTTTGAACAACCAGCAGGCTGCTCTCATCGACTCCGGTGGGGCGCGTGAGATGCGCGATGCGCTGGCGAATGATGAATAGCGCATTGCACACGATGGCCAGCGTCAGCGCGATCTGCAAAGCAATAAGCACCGTGCCGGACTTGTGGTGCCTGAGCGCGGCGAGGATAGGTTTTATCTGCATGCCGGCCATCTCAGTTTGCCTTCAGTTGCCAGGCCGGCTGAACGCGCGACGCGCGCCATGTCGGATAGAACCCGGCGACAACCGTGGCGGCAACCGACACCAGCAAGGTGAAACCAACCAAGCCGATATTGAGTTGCGCCAGTCGCGCTATTTCCGGCTCGAAAACGAGACCGATGCCCAACACGCCGAATGCCGTAAGCACCAGACCGAGCAAACCGCCAGCGATACCGACCACTGCAGCCTCAGTGAGAAACTGCGTATAAATCTGCCGACGCGATGCACCCAGGGCACGGCGCACACCAATCTCCGACGCGCGCCGCATGAATTTGGCCAACAGCAAACCGATGGTGTTGACCAGACAAACAAGCAGAAAGCCGAGCGCCACCACCAGCGCAACGGTCGTTTCTCTAGGCACCACGTGTTCACGGTCGAGCCACTGCATGAGATTGCTCAGCCGGATATTCGGCGCCCAGCGAAAGCGTCCGGCATGCTGCTGATCGGCGGCATAGGCATCTAGATACGATCTGTAGCTCGTAACGGCGGCCGTATCGGGGAGCTCTACCCACAGCGAAATCCAGACACACTCCGAATGCAGCCATCCACCCCATCCAGGCCCTTGCCCGGTAGTGCCGTAGCAATTGTTGTTGCCCTGGGTTTCGGTCTGCAGATCGACCGCACGCGAAAATGGCATGAACACATCGGGAGCATCGTCGAAGCCGCTGCCGTTGTTGACGTCGTAGAAGCGCGGCCGCGGGTCCCAATCCGCCAGCACACCGACAATACGGTAATCACGGCCGTCCAATTGGATTTCGCGACCGACGCTGTTGGCACCGGCAAATATTTTCTGGTTCAGCGAGGCGCTGATAACCACGGCATTGGCGCGATTTTCGTCATCGGCAGCTTGCCAACCGCCGCCGTACTGGAAAGGCACGTCAAACATCGCGAAAAAATCGGCATACGCTGCATACCCTTTGACGGCGAACGGCTGATTCGTTGGATCGACCGGTACCAGGGTGAAACCGACCGGATAGATGGCGGTCTGTTTGGTGGCCCTATGCGCGTGCATCAACGCCATGGCATCGGTGTAACTGAGCGACTCAGGCAAATCGCCGCCGGTTTTGCGACTCTGCGGCCCCCAGTTATCGATCTGCGGCACAAACAGCTGGCTCGACTTCTCCGGAAACGGGTTGCCCGACACAGCGCGAAACACCGCATACGTCGTCATCGACGCCGCCACGCCGAAGCCGATCGCCATCACCATCAGCGAGGTCAGCACCGGATTACGGCGCAGGCTGCGCAAGCCGAGTTCAATGTAATAGGCGAACATTTAGCAGGCCCCCGTCATACCGAACGCGTCGCTTCGACCGGCGAAACGCGCGACGCGCGCAAGGCAGGCGCCAGCGTGGCGAGCTGGCCGAGCAGGAGCAGCACGATCACGCCGACCAGAAGGTAGGCGAACGACAGGCGTGCCATTTCAAACTGGGTGATCATCCAGAGATTGATAACCAAGGCGAGTACCAGGCCAATCACCAAACCGCCGACACTGATCAGAAAGTTTTCGGTGAGGAAGTAGCTGAGAATGTCGCCACGCGTCGCGCCGAGTGCCCTGCGCACACCGATCTGCCGGCGCCTTTGGCCGACCCAGAAACTCGTGAGCCCCACGATGCCGGCTGCTGTAATCGCCAGCAGCACCACGCAGATAATACCCATCAGAATCGCCATGCCGCGGTCGCTTTCGTAGACGCGCTTGCGGATTTCGGCGTAGGTTCCGCCGTCCTTGGGGTCGATGATCCGCATACGACTTTGCGCGTATAACGCTTTAGGAGCCGCGCGCATGGCTGCATCCAGCTGGCCCGGCTTGGCGCGCACGATGTAGTACGTCCCATCGGTACTCTGTCGCGCCGGCCAGAGCAGCGATTGATAGGCAAAAGGCTTGGTCCACGTGGAAACGTTTTGTTTCTGCATACGCTCGACGATGCCGACGATGATGCTCGGCGTACTGCTCAACGCGTAAAACGGTTTACCTAACTCCGAGCCGTCCTGAAATAG
>CAIKJM010000487.1 GCA_903827735.1 uncultured Rhodanobacter sp.
ACGGCCATCGGCAGACCGACATGCGCCAGCGCCGCAATGCGGCGCAGATGCGGCCATTCGAAATGGTCGAGCAGACCCAGGCCGCGGTAGTTGGGATGCTTCAGCACGTAAAGGCCCAACCCCATCATCTCGATCCACAGCACGGCGGCCGTGGCCATGCCGCAACCGTGCGCGCCCTGCGGCGGCAAGCCGAACTTGCCGAACATCAGCACGTAACCCAGCGGCACCAGCAGCGCCAGTCCGCCGAGGCTGAAATACATCGATGGCCGCGTCAGCGAAAGTCCTTCCGACAAACCGCGCAATGCGAAGTAGCAAGTCAGCGCCGGCGCGCCCCAGCTGATCGCCAGCAGAAACGCCTGCACGTCGTGGCGCAGGCTCGGCGTGACGCCCATCAGTTCGATCAACGGCATGGCGTGGCGCACCGCGAACCACAGCAGCACGCCCATGCCGATCGCCAGCCACAGCGCCTGACGAAACACCGCACCGACTTCGAGCCGCCGGCCGGCGCCATCAAGCTGCGCCACCCACGGCGGCACCGCCATCATCATGCCGATGCCGCTGACGATGGCCAGTGACCAGAGGCTCGCGCCGACCGCCACCGCGCCGAGCACATGCGCACTGAAATGTCCGGCCAGCAGCGCGTCGATGACGTTGCTGCCGATCGCCGCCAGCTGGGCGAACACCAGCGGCAGCGCAAGATGGATCGTGGCACGCAGCTCGTGCATCAGGCGCACGCGCTCGGGGCGAAAAGCTTTCATCGACGTGGCGTATTCATGAGCGGCGCATTCTACCCGAGCGACCTGACCGAGCGACGCGCGCCATCGTTGCGTCGCCGCTGAGCCAAGTTTGCTGCCACAGGGCCCCGCCTGTGCAAAGATCATGGGTTGAGCCGGAGACGACCGGACGGGGATTCCATGAACAAGCTCACGAGCTACGAAGGGCAGCATTGCGCCAATTGCGGGGCGGCCATGCAGGGCGAGTTCTGCCACGAATGCGGCCAGTCGATTCACAGTGTGCTCAAGCCGATCCACGGCATGCTCGAAGACACGATGGACATCGTGTTTCACGTCGATGGACGCGTGGTGCATACCATTCCACCGCTGCTGGTAAAACCCGGCTTTCTCACGCTGGAATATTTCAGCGGCCGTCGCGTGCGCTATATCGCGCCGTTCCGCCTGATGTTCGTCCTCAGCCTGCTCGCGTTTTTCATGATCCACCTGCAGCTCGATTCGCTGAGCAAAAAAATGATTCGCGGGAATCTTCCGGTGGTGACCAACGGCAACGCGTTTGAAGATGCTCACACCCAAGCCGAAGTACGCGATCAGCTGAAGCAGCAACTGGCCGAACTGGATCGTGCGCGCGCCTCGCTGCCAAACGTAGCCAAGCCGGATATGGACATGGCTGCGCAGAAAATGCGCGACGCGGCGAATCAACGATTGCTCGCCCTGGGGGCAGCGCCCGCGCCGGCCGCCTCGCAGTCGCTGCCCCCGACATCGACGTCATCCACCGCGAGCGATACCGATACGACGGTCGACAAGCGCGCCCATGGGCGCGGCAAAGATGACGATGAGGGCATGACCCGCATGGCGACCATGCACATCGACTGGCTGCCCGATGCGGCCAACGCGCGCCTCAACCTGCTTGGCCAGCACATGCAAGCAAATTTGCACAACTTCAGGCATGGCGACGCGGCCGCACGCGAGGAATCCGTCCAGCGCATGATCACCGGCTTCTTCAG
>CAIKJM010000488.1 GCA_903827735.1 uncultured Rhodanobacter sp.
CGGGTCGCCTTCCAGCGTAATCGCCGGCCCGGGCTGCACGATCACGTCGTGGCCGACATCGACCAGGTCGTCGGCGACGCTCTCCACCAGCAATCGAAAATCCAGCCGCTGCTTGTGCAGGCCCAGCGAGCGATCGTGGATGAAATCCAGCGCTGCCGAGATCATGGTTTTCATTTCCTGGATATCGGCTTCGACCTTTTCACCGAGCGGGCTGGGCAGGCCGTCCAGCCGAAACGACAGTCGCGCCAGCGGCGTGCGCAGGTCGTGCGCGATCGCGCCGATCATGTGCGTGCGCTCCTGCATCATGCGATTGATGCGCGCCTGCATCGCGTTGAACGAGTCGACGGCGCGCAGCATTTCGCGCGGGCCGTTGCGCGGCACCGGTGGTGCACTGGTATCGCCGCCGAGCCGTTCGGCGGCGTCGGCGAACTGCCGGATCGGCGCGGCCAGCGTTCGCGCAAACAGCCAGGCGATCGGCAGCAGCACCAGCAGCCCGAGTCCGAACAGCCACAGCAGCTCCTGCTGAAACACGCTGGGAAACGTTTCCGGCGCTTTGGATGCGATACGCCACAAGCCGTCGGACTGGCGCACCCCAATGACAAACCCGCCCTTGATCGCCGCGTCCAGCGGGCCGCTGCGCGGCGGCGTATCCATGCTTTTGTCGACGATATAAACGCGCAGCGCATCGCTGGAAATATTCATCACCGAGGACATGCGCTTCATCATCTTTGACGATGCCTCCGCGTCGTAACCGCTGAACGCCTTCGGTGGTTCTGCGGAGACGCTGACATCCATGTCCATGGGAGGCGGCATGAACATGGACATGCCCGGTTCGGCGCGGGTGCGCGGGGCCGGCCCCGAGCCGGGAGCCGGGCCTGAGTCGGGGGCAGGTCCGGGGCCGGGTGCAGGGCCTGCGCCCGGCGGCCCGAAGGGTCCATTGGGCTGCTGATCCAGATGCAGTGCAGACACCAGTTCGATAATACGCACGCCAGTGTTTTGCGCCGGCGGGCGCAGCACGAGCACGGCGAACCCGATGGCTGCAGAAATCACCAGGGCGCAAAGCATCAATAGAAACGTGCGCGCGAAGATGGAAAGTCGCGGCAGGCGGGTCACAGTCGAAATACCTTGGGAACCAGCATGTAACCCTCGTTGCGAACTGTGCGAATCAGTTCGACCTGCGAGCGGTCATTTAGTTTGCGGCGTAGCCGGCTTATCTGCGTATCGATGGCGCGATCGAACACCTCGGCACGTCGTCCGTGCACCAGATCGAGCAACTGGTCGCGGCTGAGTATGCGCTGCGGGTGCTCGACGAAGCTGCGCAGCAGCGCGAACTCGCCGTCGGAAAGATTGATGAAGATGCCGGTCGGATCGCGCAGGTCGCGTCGCATCACGTCCAGCCGCCAGCCGTCGAACTGGTAGGGGCGTGCGTCTTCTGTGACGACCGGTTCGCTGCTGTAGGTTCGTCGCAGCACCGCGCGCACGCGCGCCAGCAGCTCGCGCGGGTTGCACGGTTTGGCCAGGTAATCGTCGGCGCCCATTTCCAGACCGATGATGCGATCGGTATCGCCGCTGAGCGCGCTGAGCATGATCACCGGCGGACCTTGCTCGTGCGCGAGGCGACGTGCCGCGCTCAGGCCGTCCTCGCCCGGCATCATCACGTCCAGCACCACCAGATCCGGCCGCTCGCGCGCGATCGCCGCGTACATCTGCGTCGTGTTGCCGACACCTTCCGCGCGATAGCCGTGCTCGCGCAGAAAGCCGGTCATCAACTCGCACAGTTCAGGGTCGTCGTCGACGACAAGTATCAGGGAAGGTTGGTCCATTACCAGTCAGTCGGCTTGTCGGCGCAGTGGCTCTTGAATACCAGATCAGTGTACGGGGCGTATGTCGGCCCGGCAAAAAGCCGACACAAAGCTGACACATACCGACAACCGCACGGCAACTGCGCGTCGTAAGTTCATGCCCGTGGCGCTCGCCGACGGGCCGCCGGTACGCCTATCCCCCGGGCCCGGATGCCCCGATCCGTCGGCAGGTTCGCCGCCGTCCACCGACTTCCCCGCAGGTTCCCTCTATGAAAATGCCCACGTTTTTGCCGTCGCTGTTCTTCGTCGCCATCCTGGGGCTGGCAGCGGTTGTCTGCGCCCAGACGCCGCCGCCCGACGCGTGCCCATGCCACCCGGGCCGCAACCCCGAAGTCGATGCCGCGCTCAAGGCTTGCGAAGCCAAGCTTGGCGGTAGGTCCGGGCATCCGGTTGCGCACGAGCTGATGGACAAGTGCATGGACGCCAAGGGCTTCAAGCGTCCGCCGGGCCCACCGCCGGGTCTCAGTAATCCGCCACCGCCACCGCCGCCGTCGGAGTCCGGCTCGTGAGCGTGGCCATGAGTGCCGTTCCCCTGCATCAAAGCGCCAACGTCAATCGCCGCGCCGCCGAACATTTCTGGGCCCAGCTGCGGCAGACGCGCCCGATCGAAGGCGGCGCCAGCACCGTGCTCGACGGCTACGCGGGCGAGCGGCTGCGCATGGCCACCTTTCGCCACGCGCCGCACGTGCTCACCGGTGACAGCATCGCACTGCCGCACCGTCGCTCGACCTTGCTCAGCCTGCAGCTGGAGGGCCAGTCGTCGATCGAGCATCAGGGGCGCCGCCACACGATCAACGCCGGCGATTTCTCCCTCATCGATCTGTCGAGATCTTTCCGCCTGGAAACCGGGCGATCGACCGTACAGACCATCTACCTGCCGATCGCCGTGCTGCGCGATGTGCTGCCGCAGGTCGAGCGCAACCCGGCCATCGTGCTGGCGGGACGCGAGAGCGCCGTCGGCTACCTGCGCGCGCTGTACGAGGAGATCTTTGCGCGCGCGCCGCAGCTGACCGAGCCGGTCGCCGGTTGCCTGCTCGATGCGATTCCGCACATGCTGGCCGCGGCGCTGCAGAGCAGCCAGTCGCCTGAGGCCGCGTCGCCCACGCAGTTGCGCAGCTATCACAAGCAGCTGGTGCGGCGCTTTGTGCTGGACAATCTGGGCGACCCCGCCCTGTGTGCGGACTATATCGGCCGCGGCGTCGGTCTATCCACAGCGTATCTGTTCGAACTGTTTGCCGAAGAGCAGCTCACCCTGATGCGCTGGGTGCGCAGCGAGCGGCTGCTGCGCTGCATGCGCGAGCTCGAAGATCCCACGCTGCGTCGCAAGAGCATTGCGCGTATCGCCTACGGCTGGGGCTTCAGCGATATGGCCCATTTCAGCCGCTGCTTTCGTCGGATGTGCGGCGCATCGCCGCGCGAGTATCGCCAGAGCGCGATTTTTGGTCCGCCGAGGCATGAAGCTACGGACGTCTAGACGTCCAAGAAAAGATCAAGTGACGCCCTAGTTTTGGCCATGCTTTCACACCGATGTAACGTTAAATTGAAGTTGCGCCGATACAGCTAGCAAGCAGGGGAGCGTATCGCTTCTCCTTTGGTAGATCGTCGCTGGGACACCTTTTTTCTTTCCTTTCCCTCACTGCCTCCAGGGCAGATCGCGGGCGCGCCCCATCGCGTGCGGCGTGGCTATGTCCTGTCGCCCAATCACTATCGAGGAGTTCTTCGCTGTGCTTAAACATAGATTGCAAACGATGCATCTGAGCCGACTCAGTCTGGCCTTGGCTCTTGCCGTCGGCAGCACCGGCGCCATGGCGCAGTCGACTACCGGCAGCATTTTCGGCCAGGCCCCGGTCGCCGCGGGCGAGTCGGTGCAGGTCAAAGGCTCCACGGGCATCAGCCGCGACGTGCCGGTCGATGCGAACGGTCGCTACACCGTCGGTTCGCTGCCCCTGGGTAACTACACGGTATCGCTGATCAAGGACGGTGCCGTGATCGACTCACGCACCGACGTGAACCTGCAGGTGGGTTCGGGCACCGAAGTGTCGTTCGCCGCCGTGGCGGCCAAGAGTCTGGGTACGGTCACCGTCTCGGCCAACTCGCTGCCGCCGATCGACGTCACCAGCGTCGACGCGCGTACCGTGATCACCTCGCAGGAGCTCGCCAAACTGCCGCTGGCCCGCAGCGCCGAAGCTATTGCCTTGCTCGCACCGGGCGTGGTGCCCGGCTATAGCGGCTTCACCGGAGGCACCACGGGTGGCTCGCTGGTCTCCTTCGCCGGCTCGTCGGTCACCGAGAACGCGTATTACCTCAACGGCTTCAACACCACCGATCCGCTCAGCGGTTTCGGCGGCATCAGCCTGCCGTACGGCGCCATCGATCAGGAAGAAATTCTCAGCGGCGGCTACGGCGCGGCGTTCGGCCGGTCCGACGGCGGCGTGATCAGCCAGAGCGGCAAGCGCGGCACTAACGACTGGCACTTCGGGGCCCAGGTGCAGTGGACGCCGGCCTTTGCCAACGAGACCACGCCCGACACCTACTACGTCACCGGCTCGAAAGACGGCCAGATCTACCGCCGCAATTCGGACGACAAGTCCTGGCTGGCCACCGAGAGCGCCTACATCGGCGGCCCGCTGATCAAGGACAAGCTGTTTTTCTTCGCTGCGGTAGAAGGGCAGAAACAGTCGGGCAACAGCATCGGCAGCACCACCGCGTCGTACAACACCAACTACGAGTACCACAACCCGAAGTGGTACTCGAAAATCGACTGGAACATCAACGACAGCAATATTCTCGAGCTCACCGGCGCGTCGACCACGCACTCGTACCAGGGCAACGAGTACACCTACGACTACACCACCGGCAAAACCGGTGCGCTAAACAGCTACGACACCTCGATCAAGAACAATGCCCAGGTCTACATCGCCAAGTACACCAGCTACATCACCGACGATCTCACGCTGACCGCGCTCTACGGCAAGCAAAAGATGACGTACTACAACGAGACGCCCGGATCATCGAGCGACCTGACGTATATCGACAATCCTGAAAACGAAAACCCGGCCATCACCGGCGGCTCGGATATCACCAATGCCCAGACGGTGTCTTCCGAGGACAATCCGAACCACACCGCCACCACCAACAATCTGCGCCTGGACTTGGCGTACAAGCTCGGCGATCACACCATCACCGCCGGTATCGACAACCTCAACTCGCACGACGTCGACGACGGCACTACCTCGACGATGTGGGTCTACGACACTGGCGATCCCAACACCCCGATCAGCGGCACTCCCTATGTTGCGGCACCGGCCACCGGCGCCGGCGGCGAGACGGGTTACTACGTGTCCAAGTACATCTACAACACGTCAGCCTCGGTGCGCGTCAAACAGCGCGCGCAGTATGTGGAAGACAGCTGGCAGGTCGACGATCGCTGGCTGCTCAAGCTCGGCCTGCGCAACGACCAGTTCACCAACTACAACCCGAACGGCGAAGCATTTCTGCGCGTGACCAAGCCACAGTGGGCGCCGCGCCTGGGCTTCGCCTGGGACGTCAACGGCGATTCCTCGCTCAAGGTCTACGGCAACGCGGGCCGCTACTACCTGGCCATGCCGGCCTCGGTGGCGCTGCGCGCGGCGGCCGGTTCGCTGTACACCAACGAGTACTACACCTACACCGGCATCGATGCCAACGGCTACCCGACCGGCCTCACGCAGCTGGCCTCGTCCACCGGCGGCGCGGTATCGGCCAATAACGAATACGGCCAGTCGCCGGACGCCAAGACTGTGGCCTCGGCTAATATCAAGTCCGAGTACCAGGACGAATTTCTGCTCGGCTTTGCGCAGCAGATCGATCCCAATTACGTCTGGGGCATGAAGGCGCAGGTGCGCAAGCTGCGCAACATCCTGGACGATATCTGCGATACCGATACCATCCTCGCCAAGGCCGAGTCGCTGGGCTACAGCATCGACACCAGCGCCATGAACGGCTGCTATTTGTCCAACCCGGGCCGCAGCAACACCTACGTGCTGAAAAACACCGCCGGCGGCTACAACGACGTGACGGTGTCCGCCGCCGAGTTCGGCGATCCGCAGGCCAAGCGCAGCTATTACGGCCTGGAAACCTTCCTCGAGCATCCGTTCGACGGCAAGTGGCAGGCCAAGATCGACTACGTCTTTTCGCGCAGCTATGGCGACACCGAAGGCCAGGTGCGTTCGGATATCGGCCAGTCCGACGTGTCGGCCACGGTCGACTGGGATTACGGCCAGGTGATGGAGAACTCCAACGGCACGCTGTCCAACGATCGCAAGCACCAGCTGAAGCTCTACGGCTCCTATCAGATCGCGCCGGAGTGGATGATCTCGGGCAACGTCTTTATCGCCTCCGGCACGCCCAAGAGCTGCTTGGGTTATTACGGTGCGGATCAAACCAACCCCATCGGTTACGGCAGCTACTACCACTATTGCGCGGGCGTCGCGTCGCCGCCGGGCGCGGCAGGTCGGCAGCCGTGGCAGCACATCTACTCGCTGTCTGCCGAATACCGCCCGATGTGGGCCGGACAGAAGCTCGGCTTCAACGTGATGATCTACAACCTGCTCAACGAGTCCGTGCCCACCTCCACCTATGCCATCTACGGCAGCTCGACCGCCCTCAACACCAACTACGACCGGGTCCTGTACTGGAGCACGCCGCGCTACGTGCGCTTCGGGGTGAACTACGACTTCTGATCACGCTGTGGTTGAAAAGCGTCGCCTACTAACAACAAGCGCCTGAGCGTCCCCCTCCGCTCGTTCCAAGGTGCAACGTGTCGACCCGATGAGGTCACGGCTTCCCAAGCCGTGGCCTCTTTTTTTGCGCGCGCCGGGGCAGGGCACGCGCTCATGCACTGCCCCGGCCGGCCGCCGCCACGCTCCCGCGGCTGACCTATACTCCGGTGATTCCTCCACCTGAGCCTGTGGCCATGACCGCACCGACCCGTATCGACACCACCCGCACCGTTCGCGCGCCGCGCGGCACTGAGCTGAGCTGCAAGAGCTGGCTCAGCGAGGCGCCGTTTCGCATGCTGCAGAACAACCTCGATCCGGAGGTGGCCGAGAACCCGGCCGAGCTGGTGGTGTACGGCGGCATCGGGCGGGCGGCGCGCAACTGGGAGTGCTTCGACGCCATTCTCAAAGCGCTGCGTGAGTTGAACGACGACGAGACCCTGCTCGTGCAGTCGGGCAAGCCGGTCGGCGTGTTTCGCACGCATAGCGATGCGCCGCGCGTGCTGATCGCCAACTCCAACCTGGTGCCGGCGTGGGCCAACTGGGAGCACTTCAACGAGCTCGATCGCAAGGGCCTGATGATGTACGGCCAGATGACCGCAGGCAGTTGGATCTACATCGGCTCGCAGGGCATCATCCAGGGCACCTACGAAACCTTTGTTGAAATGGGCCGCCAGCATTACGGCGGCAATTTGAAAGGGCGCTGGATACTCACCGCCGGCCTCGGCGGTATGGGCGCGGCGCAGCCGCTGGCCGCTTCGCTCGCCGGTGCGTGCAGCCTCAATATCGAATGCCAGCAGAGCCGCATCGATTTCCGCCTCAAGACGCGCTACGTCGACGAGCAGGCCGGCAATCTCGATGACGCGCTGGCGCGCATCAAAAAATATACGGAGGCAGGCGAAGCCAAATCCATCGCGCTGCTCTGCAACGCCGCCGACATCCTGCCCGAGCTGATCAAGCGCGGCGTGCGCCCCGATGCCGTCACCGACCAGACCAGCGCGCACGATCCGGTCAACGGCTACCTGCCACAGGGCTGGACGGTGGAGCAGTGGCTGGAGCGCCGCAAGGCCGACCCCGAAGGCACGCGCGACGCGGCCAAGCAGTCCATGCGCACCCACGTCGAGGCCATGCTCGCCTTCCACGCGCAGGGCATCCCCACCTTCGACTACGGCAACAACATCCGCCAGATGGCCAAGGACGTGGGCTGCGATAACGCCTTCGCCTTCCCCGGTTTCGTGCCGGCCTACGTGCGCCCGCTGTTCTGCCGCGGCATCGGCCCGTTTCGCTGGGTCGCGCTCAGCGGCGACCCGGAAGACATCTACAAGACGGATGCGAAGGTCAAGGAACTCATCCCCGACGACAAGGCCCTGCACAACTGGCTCGACATGGCCAAGGAGCGCATCAGCTTTCAGGGTCTGCCCGCACGCATCTGCTGGGTGGGGTTGGGGCTGCGCGACAAGCTTGGGCTGGCGTTTAACGAGATGGTGCGCAATGGGGAGCTGAAGGCGCCGGTGGTCATCGGCCGCGATCACCTCGACAGCGGCAGCGTTGCTTCACCCAACCGTGAAACTGAAGCCATGAAGGATGGCAGTGATGCTGTCAGCGACTGGCCGTTGCTCAATGCGATGCTCAATGTTGCAGGTGGCGCGACGTGGGTGTCGTTGCATCATGGTGGGGGTGTTGGCATGGGCTACTCGCAGCACAGCGGCATCGTGATTGTGTGCGATGGCACGGAAGCCGCCGACAAGCGCATCGCGCGCGTGCTTTGGAACGATCCGGGCACTGGCGTGATGCGACACGCGGATGCAGGGTATGAAGAGGCGATCGAGTGTGCGAAGGAGCAGGGGTTGAAGTTGCCGATGGTTTGATTTTTTCTTCAGAATTCGTATCTGGCTAGGTCAAGCCAGCACTAGTTAGTACAAGGAGCAGTAGATATGTTTTTCGATGACGATTTTATTGGAAGTATTACGGGAAACCCGGTTGATGCTGCTATCGACATCTGTGGTTTATCTTTAAGTCAAATCGAAAGAGACTCCCAAGGCTGGAGCGAGCACGAGTACAGCGTGCTGATAGAGGCTTATGCGCTTCTTGTTGAAATAATCCAAGCGAAACTTATTCGTATTGCCTTTCAAGTTCCCTCATTAAAAGGCGATGCAAACTTAGACTGCCAAATCATTAGTGAATTTCTGAGTACAGTTAGTAGTCTATTAAATCAAGAAAAATCGAAGTTACATATTGATTCATTGCGTCAACGTTTCCGGACAACATTGTCAGGTTCTTTTGCCTACGAATTTTCTCAGGGCGATTTGGACCGAGTACAAATTCTGGTTAGCGAGTTAAGAGATTTGATTCGAAATTCAGTGGATCTAGAATCCGGTCATAAACAAAGGCTATTAGAGCGTCTGGAAAGGCTGCAGAGAGAGTTGCATAAGAAAATTTCTGATTTGGATAGATTTTGGGGATTGATAGGTGATGCGGGCGTCGTACTCGGTAAACTTGGAACGGATGCGAAACCCATTGTTGACAGAATACGAGAGATAGCTGGGATCGTCTGGCAAACACAAGCCCGCTCTGAGGAGCTCCCTACTGGTTCAAGCTTGCCTTCAGTTGGAACTGACGGCCTTGACACGAAAGCGAGGGAATCATAGGGCTTAAATAGCCACTACCCGTTTTGCTTAAAAGCGGCGGGGCCAGCGTGAAATTGTCTGGCAGCGCCGCTCGACTTGGGCACTCGGAGAAGTCCACTCTGCCCCCGGTTTTGTCCACGCGCTAGCCGCGTTTTGCCAACTGGCTGGCAGGACTGGGATGGGAAGCTACCTCTATCGACCGGTGGCTCTGCCCGATCCACAGCACGCGCAAGCTCTACTCCTCGTTGCGCGTCGGCCGCGAAGCACTCGTCGGACACTGGCCGTTGGAGCCCATATCAAGTTGGCTCGATCGCCTGCGATCATTGTCTCCGACGGTATTCGACCAGATGATGCTATCGATATAAAACGTGGGGGAAACCTCAGAGCCTGCCCCCGATTCAGTCCTGAGCGCTCTTCGGGGTTGCTTGTCATAAGAGACGAGTTGCTGATAACTTGAGGTCGGGGCTCACAGGCATGTCATTTGGCGATGTATTCGTCGTCAGTGTTGAATTGATGAGATCAAAAGCAGCGCGCCGGGTGTTCACCGGTTGGCTCGGTGGTGGCGGTGGATATGGTAAGTTGATGCCTGTGAGTTCCTTTTCTTCTCTCTCAAGAGCCGAGGCGTTTCAGCTCATCAGTGCACGCAAGGAACTGGCAGCCTGGTTCCACGTCACAGATAAAAAGCTCTGCTACCTCCTTTACAAGAAAAGGGTCGAGAACTGTTACAGGGAATTCTCAGTATCCAAGAAGCACGGAGGTAAGCGCAGCATTGCCGCTCCGAACGATTTTCTTATTTATTTTCAACGAAAAATACTTGAGGCAGTGGACGGCCTCTTTGTGCCATCTAAGTGCGCCTTCGGCTTTGTTAAGGGAAAAAGCATTGTTGATCATGCAAAAGCGCACCGAAATAAGCGTTGGGTTCTATGCATTGACATCAAGGAATTTTTTCCTTCCATTAATTTTGGTCGCGTTCGTGGCCTGTTCATGGCGAAGCCATTTTCCTTTGGGGGAGATGTTGCAACGTGTCTCGCACAGATTTGCTGCTTGAATGGCGCATTGCCTCAAGGTGCGCCGACGTCGCCAATACTTTCTAATCTAATTTGTCTGTCGCTGGACAGGCGTATGAAAGAATTGTCTAGAAAGTTTAAATTCTCCTATAGCCGGTATGCTGATGATATTTGTATATCGTCAAATATTAGCTTTCCTCCATCAGATCTATGTGAGCTTATTAATAATAAATGGGTGGCTGGAAGGGCAGTATCTGTGGTTGTTGAAGAGTGCGGATTTTTGATTAATGAGGAGAAGACTAAATTAAAATTTAATTCGCAACGTCAGATGGTCACCGGTCTAATCACAAACGAAAAAATTGGGATGCCTAGAGAATGGCGTCGTCAGCTTCGTGTTCTCCTACATTTGCGGGAAAAGTACGGGGCGCAAGAAGCTATGAAAATTGTTAAGGGCTGGTCTAGAAATTCGGTGAGAAGAAAAAAGGCTTCGTCCATCGATCCATTGATTTCTGGCAAAGCTGGGTTCGCATATCACTTGGAAAGATCTGGCAATCCGAGCTTCACAATTTCGCTGTTTCGAGGTTATCCAAGCGCCCGCGAACTTATTCCCAGTCCATACGAATCATTTCCTATTTCATTCTTTGTTGAAGGGAAAACGGACGGCGTTCATCTACTGTCCGCACATCGATTTTTCAAGACTGTAAAGAAATTCAAAAAATTAAATATCTCGTTGGACGAAAGTCGAGTGATTAGAGGATCTTCAGATTTGCTCGGTCATATGGCAAGGCTGTTAAAAACAAATCCAAATAAACTGTCCGTTGGGATTATGGATTGCGATGAGCCTGCGCTTCTGGCGCGAGAGGGTCTTCAGCCAGGCGGTTTTAAGCGGCTAGGCGGGGCGATCTACATTATGTGTTTGGGTCGTCCCACGCATGTGGCCGAAGGGCAGCTTTTTTGCATAGAGGACCTCTATAATTGGGATGAAGCCTCAAGATTTGACCAAAATGAGCGGAGACTTTTTAAAACGTCTGAATTCAATGAAGACAATTTGGATGTTACGGGGCGGTTTGAAGTAGATCGCGTTGCTTCAGATTCGATTTACGTAACTAGTGGCGTTAGAAGAGTGGGCGATGGGCACTCGGCGCTGCTATCGAAAACTGCTTTTGCTGGTTATGTGAATCGTCAGGAGCACCC
>CAIKJM010000489.1 GCA_903827735.1 uncultured Rhodanobacter sp.
CCGATCTAACCAGCACGTTTGTAACGTGGCTCGCTATGCGCATGTTCATTGACATTGTGATTCCTACCGCTAGGCGTCGCTACTGACATTGAACCCTGCTTTCTGAAGCACGAGTTTGCAAAGCTGAATGAACTCATCGTGCGTGAGGTCGTGCTTTGCATCATTGGTTCTCCAGCCGCATATGCGGAACCCCGAGTTCGTTTGAGCCGATTCGATGTGATCGATGGTGGGGAGAAGTGCAAATCCCGCCTTGTAGGCGTGCTTCCCTGCGATCGAGTCTTCGTTTTTGTACTTGCTGAGCAGACTCCAATCAAGCGTTTCGCCGGTATAGTAGTCGCGACCTTCGCTTGCAAACACAGCCTTATGGATTTCTTCGCGATATAGCGAGCGGGAAACGCCTTCGTAGCCGCGCTTTTGGTCTCGCTTTAGGTGAGCAGCCGCCTTGCGGGCGAGCCACCTCTCGTAAACCAGGGGGTCGACGCGACCGACAAGAAACGGAGGAAGAGCGTAGCGCTTCGGCGGCATGGATCGCGAGCCCTAACGTCTGACTTCAGCCGACCGGAAAGCGAAGGTCGCCGGGGTCGGCTGCAACGAATGGTTAGGCCGGGGGCGTGACAAGGAATGCGTCCGCTGGGAGTTCCTCTTCTTCGTTAATAAGCTTGCGTGTAAGGACGTTGACTTCATCCCAACTCATGCCCGGAACAAACTTTCGAAGTGCCTCAGTGAACATGCATTCCATGGTGCGATCAAATAGCTCCACCGTAGTGCGACGAGGATGCTGAGCCAAGCTCGAAGAGAAAAAGTCGCGGTGCACCTGATAATGGTGGGAGTGCACAAACTCCTGCCAACTTTCGATCAGCGCCTCTTCATCTCGGATATCAATGAACTCAAAGTCTTCCAATGTACGCTCCTCGACCGCGCCCCAAGCCTCCTTCATGAGGGCAATAGCCTCGGAATCTGTTTTGGGGGCGCTGTACCCAAAGACTGTTACAAGATAAGCACGCTTTAACTTGTTCCGGACTGCGTTCCAACTGTCCTTAATGTACGGATCCGCAGCGTAATCTTTATGCGCAACTGGGTAGAGGAGCGGAGCGGGGTGAAAGGGTTCGCCACATTCTCGGCAGCTTGCCGTTAGAATTCCGCCCCACTTGTGGTTACGGCAGTAGCCTACGAGAACGTTCCCGTGCAGGAACGCCATATCTGGTAGGTCCTTTGTGAGCTTGCACGCGCGTTGGTACGCCTGCAACAGCAATGGATCCCAGTTGAAAGTTGCGACCAGATCCTTCTTCCTTAGAGCCAAGAGCAACAGGTCATAGATGTTTGGCTGGCTAGGTATCTCTAGACCAGAAAAATACTCGCGTATCTTTCTATCAAGCTCACCCCGTATGGCGTCACACTCCGGGCGGCCATGAAGTTCGGAATAGATGTCTTCTAAGTTGTTGCTGCTCGTTTTGAGTTTTATGCCCTTGAGGATTTCTGTCATGCCGAGTGCCTCGATGAATCCATTCATGACGGACGACTTCTTGCCGTTATTGTCTCCATCAGGAATCGCAGCCATCGTTGCGCCAGCACCCAGAATGACGACGTGCGGCCGATTCTTTATAAGCCGCTGGTATTTGTTTGCTTCCTCAGGGCTCATCGTTGTTTCCTAGTCGCCTAACTGTAATTAGTCTGCACATCCGCACGATTACCCAGCAGCGCTGCTGGATAACAAATTTCGTATTCTGCAATCGCGTGATCCGGCTCATTTTGATTTGTCTTTGCTGCCGCGAAAAGATGCAGATATGCACGATAAGACGGAATAGCCGGATCAATCGTGGTTCCTGCGCTGAGCAGAATGTGAGCTTTGGCAAGGTCCGTCAATCGTCACGTCTGCGCGTCGATGAGCATCGACCGGACTGTTTCGATCAGCCTGCGTCGATTCGCATCATCAGAAAATCCGCAACCTCCGCAACCCG
>CAIKJM010000490.1 GCA_903827735.1 uncultured Rhodanobacter sp.
ATACGCCTCAGCGGGTGTTTTCATCTTCAACGCCTGGTGCGGGCGCTGGTGGTTGCGACGTCCCCCCGCCTTGAGTAGCGGGTCTGTTTGGAGTCCGGTGTTACTTGACCCACCCCCGAATCCCGGGCCATTAGTCGGTAGAGATTCCGACGTTTTTTGACACCTGCGAATTCGCTTGGGCCCCGCATTCGCGGGCGAATTCGGCAGGGGTTTTCCATGCCAGTGCAGTGTGGGGTCGATCCTCGTTATAGAAAATTCGCCACGCACCGATTTTGCGCCGGGCGTCGGCTAGTGACAAGAACCAGTGCTCGTTCAAACACTCTTGCCGCAGACGACCGTTGAAGCTTTCGACCACCGCGTTATCGGTGGGCGTGCCCCGGCGAGAGAAGTCCAACTCCACCCCGTTTTCATACGCCCAGCGGTCCATCACCTTGCCGGCGAACTCGCTACCGTTATCCACCTTGATTGCCGCCGGCTTACCGCGTTGAGCCACCAAACGCGTCATCGCGTCGGCCACGTGTTCGCCACGCAGGGATTGATCCACCACGATATCCAGGCATTCGTGGGTGAAGTGATCGATTACCGTCAGTAAGCGAAACCGACGGCCATCGAATAACGCATCGCTGACAAAATCCATACCCCACAACGTATTGGCCGCCGTGGCCCGCTTGATGGGTTGTCGACGACGAGCGCTGCGGTTGCGACGTGGCCGGCAAAGCCGCAATGACAGACCTTCTTCCTTGTAAAGACGGTGCACGCGCTTGTGGTTGTCCCGCCAGCCTTCACGGCGCAGCATCACAAATACGCGCTCACAGCCGTAGTGAATGCGCGTCTGTGTGATCTCGCGCATCCGCTGCCGGATCGCACTGCAGTCGCGTGCCTTGGCTTGATAGGAAAATGACGATCGCGACATCGACATGGTTCGCAGCGCGCGTCGCTCGCTTACACCAAAACGCTCCTGCAGTTGGCCTACCCATCTGCGCCTCTGGGTAGGCCTCAGAGCTTTGCTTTTTTGTCACCACCTCCTGCAGCATGGCTTTGTCCAGGCTCAGATCGGCAACCAGCTGTTTGAGCTTGCGGTTTTCGTCCTCCAGCAAGCGTAAGCGTTTCAGCTCCGAAGGGCCTAAGCCACCGTATTTCTTGCGCCACACGTAAAACGTAGCCTCGGATACACCCATCTTTCGGCAGATCTCACCAACTGCCGTACCTAGCTCGGCCTGCTTGAGCGCATAGGCCATCTGTTCTTCGGTAAAACGTAACTTCTTCATCCACTGACTCCTCGTTGGCGACGGGGCCCTTCGTGTCGAAGTCTCTACTTTACGATGAGCCAGTTATCAGGGGGCGGGCCACGCGGCGCTAGTTGTTTTCTGAGTGGCAAACGCTCATAGGGGCCTTGATCAGCTGTTGACGCAGCCACGCGGTATCCTCGCTTTCATTCAGAGGGTGGGGCCCTGGCATCGCCCATTGAACTTATGCGGCAACTCTCGAAACTTGAGGCCGACGTGCTCGAGATGGTGCGGCTTTGCCCTGACTCGGGCGACTTCGACGCCCCCGATCTGAGCTAACCTACGGCACGAACGGGTGGCTCACTTTTCGATGAAAATCCCGTCTCAGTTTTCGGCGGAAATCAACAGGGGGGTAAAACGCGGTGTTTTCATCGGACTTCCTCCACGCTTAAATCATAGGCAGAAAGTGCTTACGATCCGGGGTACATGTCCAAAACACTACGTCAAGCTGCTACAACTGGCAACGAAGAGGCCGTAATTGGCCTTGACAGCATTGGCGATGTGGAACATTCGGCGTCGACTGCGTCAGACTGAGAACCGCGATGTTTGGACTTGCCTGTAGAACCATAAAAAGGAAGGGACGCAAAGAGTGGTCTGTAACGTTGAAGCCTGAAAGCTCAACTTTCTAAACACATAGTGCGCATGTATGCGCAGCAGGGGAGAACAATATGAAACAGTTATCTTTAGGTCCTATTTTCATTCTAGGTCTTTTATTTTCAATCTCTGCACGTCCGCAGTCCACGACACCGGCCTATTATTATGGACCTCCGTACGGTTCGAACTTAGGGTCAACTACTCCGACATCCACTTTTCCACAAATGATCGCCGAATTGAAAGCCGCTCTCACCAACGTAAATCCTGGCGGACCTTTGCCCAATAATAATTGTCAGTTTCAGAATATTCAGTATAACGATCCAACACCTTACGAAGGACAATACAAGGGGACTGCGCAGGTTGCGCTCGTAACTTTTGGCCCCGTTTGTACTTGGGCACCTGCACCTGCCGATGCAGGGCCATTCGGATATTATGTTTTTATTTCCCAAAATAGCAACGCTGTAGGCAAAAATTTAGGTAATTCCTGCGGCTGCAGTGCCGGCGATCCCATTAATTTAGGCACTGGAAAT
>CAIKJM010000491.1 GCA_903827735.1 uncultured Rhodanobacter sp.
ATTATTTCTTCAAGAAAATAAAAAACGCCGGCAACGAACCGGCGTTTTTCATCCACTGTCCAGCGGGAATCAGCGGTGGACTGGACGCACTACGATAACCGGCGGGCCGCCCCAACCATAGCCACCCCAGCCACCACCCCAATAGCCACCGTAATAACCCGGTCCCCAAGGGCCACCCCAATACGGGTCGTAGTAGCCCGGGTAGCCGTAGTTAACCACGCGCTTGGGCCACAGGTAGACCACGTCGGCCTCGACGCGCGGATAGGCATAGTCGAAGTTACCCACCTTCTGCGACACGGTGCCGTGTAGCGTACCGGTGATGGTTAGCTCGCGACCGCGGGTAAATACTTCCGGGTCGTAAAAGCCGGTGCGGCAAGCGACGAAACGGCCCTGATTGTCGCCGTCATTGGAGCCGCGCGCCGGGCGGGCCTCGCTGTCCAGCGGTCGAGACAGAATATAGAAGCAGGTCTCCTGCGGCCCCGGTTCGGTTTTGATGATCTCGCCGCCCCAGCGCACGCGCGTACCACCAGCGCCGCCCTGCTGCGCGCTGGCTGTCGTGACATTGGTGTAGTTGCCTTGAAGCGGCTGCGGTACCGTTACGCAACCGCTCAGCAGGGCGATGGCAGCAACGAGAGCGAGCGGACGATAGAGTGACATGGCGGCATCTCCGGAAGGACGACGGCGTACGCCGTCAGATTGAGTTCATTTGACCACGCTGACGACCCGAAAATCCCTTACCGCGCGTCGGAATGCGCGCAGCGGTTCAGGTGCCGGTATGTCATTTGCATAGCGCAGTTCAAGGTAATGCGTCATCAGCGTCGCAAGTTCATCACGTTGGTGTGGAAGCGCGCGTGCCGCGCGGCTCAGGTAGTGCTGCGGGCCTTCGCTGGGTCGTCGTTCAATACCCTTTCGCGCCAGCTTTTTTTCCAACTCGCGCAGTGCCTCGCGCAATACGTCGCGCGGCTTTCTACGCAACAGCGCCCAGCCCAGTCCGATAGCAATAACCACGACGCTGCTTGTCGCAAGCAGCACGCCGAGCGTCGCCGTATCCACGTCGCGCACGCCAAACGGGGTGAGCAGGCCGCGCTGACGTAACGAGTCGAAGCCGATAACGCCTTGATCCCACCAACGGTTGACGATGTCCCAGCGGTTGCGCACGCCCTGCAACCAGTCGTTGCGATACCACGAGAGCTGATCGCCTGCCGCCGCCGATGCTCCCAGCGTGACGCGTTCCGGACGCACTGCACCGGTGGGATCGATACGCACCCAGCCACGGCCTTGCAGCCACACCTCGCTCCAAGCGTGCGCGTCAGAGTTGCGTACCAGCAGATAGTTACCAAGTTTGTTCCAAAAGCCCCCCTGATAGCCGGTAACCACGCGCGCAGGAATGCCGGCGTCGCGCATCAGCATCGTAAAGGCAGAGGAGTAGTGCTCGCAAAAACCTTCGTGTGTAAAGAAAAGAAAATCATCGATCGAATCGCGCCCCAACGGTGCTGGAGACAACGTGTAGCGAAAGCCGCCGTCGTGAAAAAGCGAGAGTGCCGCCTGCACGATGGCGGCATCGTTACTGCCAAATTGCTGCCGCCACTGCGTCGCCAAGGCAAGCGTGCGCGGATTGAAACCGAGAGGTCGCTGCAGGCCGAGTCGACGCGCGCGATCATCCAGCGCCGGTTGCAAGCGATAGTGCAATGCCGAACGCAAGGTGTAATTGAGCTGATCATTGACCGGCTTGTCAGCCACTATTTCATGATCCGGCAGCAGTTGCGCCTGCGCCGGCGCATTCAGCGTCACGTCCAGAGCCGGTAGCACCCGCTGGTGCGTGGGCACGAGGCTGATGTTGTAACCGATCGTTGTGGCAACCTCGATCGGTGTCGCCGATTGATTTTCGCCGCGCCGAACAAACGGGCGCCGCCAGCTGCGGCCGTCGAACTCCCACATTACGTAGGCGCGGAAGTAGCGCAGGTCCGGCGGCGGTGCGGTACCGTCGAACGTTACGCGCATGGCGGGGCGATCGTCGGTGAGCAGATCGGTGAAATTGCCTGGCGACATGCTGTCGCTCAATCCCGTACGGGCCTCGTCGGGTGTTGGCGCGCCCCACAGCGGCTCGCTCAATCGCGGAACCAGCAAGAAGGCGAGCAACGCCATCGGCACGGCCGCGGCCAGCAACCCAAGCCCAGGCAACAGCGTGCGCGACAGACTGATCTGTTTTTGCGCGGGCTCGAGCGCGCGTAGCGTCGCCAGCGCCGGCAGCAGCCCGAATGCTACGACAAAAGTAGCGACCAGCCCCTGATCGATCAGCAGTGCGCTCATCAGCGCGAAGCAGGCGAAGCCGACGCCGACGCGAACGTCGCGCGGTGTCTCGGTCTCAAGCAGCTTCAGGATAAGCAGGCCAACGGCTAGCGCCGTGCCCGGCTCGCGCCCGAAGATATTGCCGTAGCTGACAACAACCGCCAGGGTAAGCAAGGCCAGCAGCGGTATTTTCAGCCACGCCGGCACGCGGCCCGTCTGCTGTCGCCGCTGCCACCAGCGCCAGCCAAGGATCAGCACCAGCCCAATACTCAGCCACCACGGCAGATGCGAGGCGTGCACTACCAGTACGAGCGCAACGGTGATGCTGAGAAGATCGAACGTGCGGTTGTCGATCGCTGGCTCGACGGATTTCTTTCGTCTTATCCAGGACATCAGATCGACGGCCGTCATGGCAGCTGTGCCAGCGTGCTCATGCAGTGCGCGTAGTGAAGCGGGCCGCTGCTGGCGGCGATTTCGGTGCCCGGCACCCACAGGCTGTAGCTGCGTCGTTCGGCCTGCGCCTCACCGATCCAGCGTGCCAGCCGGGCGATCCGCGATTCGCTGTCCATGCTCGTGAGCAGGCGCCAGTCGAGCTGCCACTGCGGGCGGCTCTGCGGCTGCTCGAAGTCCTTAACCAGCAGATTGTCGTGATGCGCGCTGGCCTTCCACGCGATGTGGCGTTGCGGGTCGCCCGGGCGGTACTCGCGCAACGCCGCCAGTTCATCACCGCGGTAAAGCCGCATGTGCCGCGCATCGTCCGCCGGCGCTCGCGGCGGGGGACCGGACAATTCCGATCGCGGCCACACCAGCACCGATTGATCCGGATGCAGCCAACTCCACGCGCGAAACAGTCCCAGCGGCCAGGTCGTCCATAGGCGGATGCGCGGCAGCGGCAGCCAGCCGCGATCAAAAGTCTGCAGGGTCAGCTTCACGGCAACGGTGCTGTTCGCGTCGATGGCAAACGCGGTGAATGCGTCATCGATATCGAGGCGGATCGCGCTGCGCGCGCGCAGCGTCTCGAAGGTCAGAGTCAGCTCGATCGGCTCACCGGCCACCGCGTGCGCGGCACGAATCTGCGTCAGCCGCAGGCCGTCCAGACTGCGAAATCCGAACAGCATACTGGTCGAGCTTGCTGCACCCAGCAGGCAGGTCAGCAGCAGGGCGGCATTATTCGAATAGTTGAGCGCGCCGACCAGCATGACCAGCAGAAGGATGGAAAAGCCAAAGCCAAACATTGTCGGCACGATGTAGATGCGTCGCCGATGCAGCTCGATCGGCAGCGGCTCCAGGCGACGGTAACGAGTCAGCGCAGGCAGGCGGCGCTCGGCCCAGGTTTGCAGACGCTGCAGCATGCCGCGCATCAATCCACCGCCACCTCGGCCAGCAGCTGGCGCGCAAGAAGATCACCGTTGGCGCCACGGGCCGGCAGCAGGCGATGTGCCGCCAGTGGCACGAATAGGGCCTGGATATCTTCGGGCAGCACGTGCGAACGGTTGCTCAGCAAAGCCCAGGCGCGCGCTGCGCCCAGCAGCGCCAGGCCCGCGCGCGGCGACAGGCCCACGCGGATATCGGCATGCCGCCGACTGGCGGACAGCAGGGCCTGCAGATAATCGAGGAGCGCGGCGCTGGCGGTGATCGTTTGCGACTGCCGGTTCAGGGCGAGCAGCGCTGGGCCGTCGAGCTGCGGCGTCAGCTGAGCCAACAGATCGCGACGATCGCTGCCGGTCAGCAACGATCGCTCGGCGACAGCGTCGGGATAATCCAGCGACAGTCGCAGCATGAAGCGATCGAGCTGCGAGTCGGGTAGGGGAAAGGTGCCGTTGAGG
>CAIKJM010000492.1 GCA_903827735.1 uncultured Rhodanobacter sp.
ACCTGTACGACACCGCGCGCGAAACGCGATTGATCACTGAAAAGTTCATGGTCGACGGTCGCCATACCGGCACCGGCGGCGGCAACCACTTTACCCTGGGCGCCGCGCAGACGCTGGACTCGCCGTTCCTGCGCCGGCCCGATCTGCTGCGCAGCCTGATCTCATACTGGAACAATCACCCGTCGCTGTCGTTCCTGTTTTCCGGCCTGTTTATCGGACCGACCAGCCAGGCACCGCGCATCGACGAAGCGCGCAACGACTCGATCTACGAGCTGGAAATCGCCTTCCGTCAGATGCCCTCGCCCGGCGGCGATATCGAACCCTGGGTCGTCGATCGACTGCTGCGCAATCTGCTGATCGACGTCACCGGCAACACGCACCGCGCCGAGTTCTGCATCGACAAGCTGTACTCGCCCGACAGCGCCACCGGCCGACTCGGCCTGCTGGAAATGCGCGCCTTCGAAATGCCGCCGCACGCGCGCATGTCGCTCGCCCAGCAGTTGCTGATCCGCGCGCTGATCGCGCGCTTCTGGAAGGAACCGTACGCGCCGCCGCGACTGATGCGCTGGGGCACCGAGTTGCACGACCGCTTCATGCTGCCGCATTTCGTGAAGCAAGACCTGACCGACGTGCTCGAGGAAACGCGCAACGCCGGTTATCCCATCGACCTGGCGTGGTTCGAGCCACACTTCGAATTCCGTTTCCCCAAGGTCGGCGATTTCGCGAGCCTCGGCGTGGACATCGAACTGCGTCACGCGCTGGAGCCTTGGCACGTGCTCGGCGAGGAAGGCTCCGCCGGCGGCAACGTACGCTACGTCGACGCCTCGGTCGAGCGCATGCAGGTGAAGGTGCAAGGCATGGCCGGCGATCGCTACGCCATTACCTGCAACGGCCGCACCCTGCCGCTGGCGCCCACCGGCGATATCGGCGAATTCGTCGCCGGCGTGCGCTACAAGGCGTGGCAGCCGCCAAGCAGCCTGCATCCCACCATCCCCGCTCACGCGCCGCTGGTGTTCGACCTAGTCGATACGTGGATGGATCGCAGCATGGGCGGCTGTCAATACCACGTCTCCCATCCCGGCGGCCGCGGTTACGAGGATTTCCCCGTCAACGCCTACGCCGCCGAAAGCCGCCGCCTCAGCCGCTTCTTCCGCATCGGCCATACGCCGGGCACCGTCGGCGCACAGCCGGTGGAGCGCAATCCGAATTTCCCGTTTACGCTGGATTTGCGGCGGTAGTTTTGCTGGCGAAGACGTTCGTCAATAACGCTGCGGTGACGTTGTTGAAATATTGAATCTTTCGTCACCGCGGCGCGTAACTGATACACGAGCGAAAGGTCCAGACCATCAATGGCTGGGCGGTTCAGGCGGCTTGTCGGCAGATGTTGTTCCAAGGAAGCCGCCGCTTTCCCCGGCGGCTGTGGTGTTTGGCGCTGCCGTGTGGCAATCCGGCGGGAGCTTTTCAGAGGCGACGCGTGCGTCCCCACAATCCGCCTTGTTCGCCGACCTGCCGGGCGCGGAGGCAGAATTCGGTGGCTCACTTGGCGCGGCCAGCGTCTGAATATCAATCAGGGATTTCGCAGCAACCGGTGCTGATGGCGAAGAGCCGTGACAGCGCGTCGACGCAATCGCCAACACGGCGAGCGAAGTACGCAGAGGTTCGGGGCTGCTCGGGCCGCCGGCACAATCGAGTTGTATCCCAGCGGCAAGTTTAACCATCGTGTGGAACGTCGCTCGATCAATCGCCTGCGCGATCGCATTCTGCCGGTCAGGAGCCCATGACGAATCGAAGCGGGTCGCCTTGTACGTCACGCCACCCGTGCTGTGCTTCATGAGGTTTGCGTCGCCTTGTAGCGGCGCTTGCACATAGCCATCGGGGCCAGCGTTCCGCTGGTCCGCCGGCTGAGCATTCCAATCGTCCGAACGTGGAGGAGCATTGCTTATTTCCGTTACCGTTGGTGTGGCGACCACGTCCGTCTTCGCGGAAACAGAAGGCACGTTTGTGACTTTCATGGCTGGCACGACCGGCGCCATGACGATCGCCGAGTGCTTCTGCACGGTCGTGGGCAACGTCGACGTCGACGCGTGCGCGCGTAAGTCGGCATCCAAACGAATCTTGATGAAGCGAACCTGCAAAGCAGTGACAGGCGTTTGGCCGCGCGCTGCGCCATCCGTTTCGCGCGTTGGCGGCACGCTCAGGCCAAACAGCAATCCAAGATGGATCGCGATGGAACAGGCAAGCGACATAACGCCCAGCCATCGACCGCGACGATGTGACTGTGAGCTTCGCCGACTCTCTGCGGTTCCAAACGCCGCGTCGCGCGGAGCGGTCCACGAAGAGAACGCTTCTGCACGAATTCCGCCCGACCTGCGTAAATCGGACATCGGCAACGTGCCATCCTCCACGAATCCCTGAAGCTTGTTTGACGCAACGACCGTGCGTTGGTTCCATTCGACTCAAGCGCATCCTGGTCTGGATGAGCCGCGCTGGGTCAACGCATCTGACTTTTAGCCGCGCTTGATCGATGCGACAACAGCGGGAACGTACATGGATCACCATTGAGCAACTCATTTATTTGAGCGGCAGGCTATCAACCCTCGAACCACGATGGCCACGTCGCTTATGCTTCGTCCCATGACGCCGCTTACTCTCGGACTACTTTTCGTTGCCGGCCTCTGGGCCGGTACCCAGAACGCGCTGGCGGGCGGCGGGTCGTTCATCACGATTCCCGCGTTGATGCTGGCGGGTCTCGATGCCAGATCGGCCAATATCACCTCGTCGGTGGCGCTGTATCCGGGACAGGTGGTCACGGGGCTGGCCGGTCGGCGGCTGATCGAGGATGCCGAAACGCTGTCGTTCAAGATGATGTGCGTGCTGGGCGCCAGCGGTGGCCTGATCGGTGCGCTGCTGCTGCTGTGGACGCCAAGCGATCTGTTCAAATCGATGCTGCCGTGGCTGATCCTGTTCGCCACCTGCCTGTTTGCGTGGTCCGCCTTCGGCCGCCGCACGACAGAAAAACGCAAGCCGATACCCACGGCCGCGGCCGTTTTCCTGCAAAGCGCGATATCGATCTATGGCGGCTATTTCGGCGGCGGCATCGGCTTTATGACGGTGGCCTCGCTCGGACTGATGGGTCTCTCGGCGCGGCCGGCATCGGCGACAAAAAACGCGCTCGCCGCCGTGATCAATACGACCTCGCTGCTGGTTTTTTTGTTCTCCCCTTCGCTGATATGGATACCGGCCCTGCTTTTGGGCACCGGTGCCATCCTGGGAGGGCTGGTGGGCGCGTGGGTGCTGCGCCGCGTACCGGAAAAGGCGCTGCGGATTCTTATTGTGATCATCGGTATCGTGCTGACCGTGGCTTTGTTTGTCACCCAGTAGCGGCAG
This sequence comes from uncultured Rhodanobacter sp., assembly GCA_903827735.1. GTDB lineage: Bacteria > Pseudomonadota > Gammaproteobacteria > Xanthomonadales > Rhodanobacteraceae > Rhodanobacter. The sequence continues at coordinate 3,388 of CAIKJM010000492.1, forward strand.
TCGATAAGCCGCGAATGGAAATCGAGGCGATAACGAGGGTGCGATGTTGGGATTCGCTGGCGCTCATCCCAACCTACGAGGATTGGCACGTGCGTGGCGCTGGTTGAATCTGGGGTGCCACAGTGCTTTGGGTTTCTTTAGACTGGAGCCTACGTTTCCTTCACGGCTCCGATGAACACCGACGCCTACCAGCCGCATCGCGATCGCTATGACGAGATGCTCGACGCCAACGGCGCGTCGAGGCCGCACTGGCGGCCGCTGTTGACGCACTTGCGCGAGACGTCGCCGGCGCAGATGCGCCAGCGGCAGGAGTTTGTGCGCAGCCAGGTGCTGGAAAACGGCGTGACGTACAATATGTATGCGTCGACTCAGGGCGCGGCGCGGCCGTGGGATCTGGATCCGCTGCCGCTGCTGCTGCCGGCCAGCGAATGGTCGGGGCTTGCCACCGCCGTGGCGCAGCGGGCACGCCTGCTCGATGCGGTGCTCGCCGATTTGTACGGCCCGCAGGCGCTGCTGGCCGAGGGACTGATTCCACCGGCGACGGTATACGGCCATCCCGATTTTCTGTGGCCGTGTCGCGGACTGCAGCCGCCGGGCGGTCGCTTTCTGCATCTGTACGCGGTGGATTTGGCGCGTTCGGCCGATGGCCAGTGGTGGGTGATCGGCGATCGGGCGCAGGCGCCGTCGGGCGCGGGCTACGCGCTGGAAAACCGGCTGATCGTGTCGCGCGCGTTTCCCGAACTGTTTCGCGATCTGAAGGTGCAGCACCTGGCCGAGTTTTTCCGCGCGCTGCGCCAAAACCTGACCCGGCACGCGCCGCACGACGCCGGCGATACGCCGCTGACCGTGCTGCTGACGCCCGGCCCGTACAACGAAACGTATTTCGAGCACGCCTACCTCGCGCGCTACCTCGGCTTTCCGCTGGTGGAAGGCCAGGATCTCACCGTGCGCGGCGAGACGGTGTATCTGAAGACCCTGACCGGCCTGCAGCGCGTGCATGCGATTCTGCGCCGGCTCGACGACGACTACTGCGACCCGCTGGAGCTGCGCGGCGATTCTGCGCTGGGCGTGCCCGGCCTGCTGCAGGTGGCGCGCGCGGGACGCGTGCTGATTGCGAACGCACCGGGCAGCGGCCTGGTGGAATCGGGTGCGATCGCCGCGTTTCTGCCGCGCGTGTGCGAACGCCTGCTCGGCGAACCGCTGGCGATGCCGGCGGTAGCGAGCTGGTGGTGCGGCGAACCGGCCGCGCTGGAGTACGTGATCGCGCATCTGGACGAACTGGTGATCAAGCCGGCCTATCCGTCTACTACGCACCGACCGATGCTCGGTCGCGACATGCGCGGCAAGGCGCGCGCTGCGCTGATTCTGCGCCTGCGCAAACAGCCGCGCGCGTGGGTGGCGCAGGAGATGGTGCGGCTATCGCAGGTGCCGGTGATTTCGCACGAGCATCATCTGGCGGCACGGCCGGTCGGCCTGCGCATGTACGCCACGGCGAATACGGAAGGCGGTTATACCGTGATGCCGGGCGGACTGGCTCGGGTAGCCGGCACGCCGGTAGCCCAGATGATCAGCATGCAGCGCGGCGGCGGCAGCAAGGACACCTGGGTGCTTTCCGACGTGCCGGTGAGCCGTTTCAGCCTGCTGGCCAACACCATCACTGCGAAAGAGCTGGTGCGCAGCCCGTCCAATCTTTCGTCGCGACTGGTGGAGAATCTGTTCTGGTTCGGCCGCTACACCAGCCGCTGCGATGACAGCGCGCGCCTGCTGCGCATCACGCTCACGCGCTATGCCGACACCAGCGCCATGCCGGCGCGCGAATCGGCGCTGGTGCTGTGCAAGGGACTGAACCTGTTTGCGCCGGTGGAGAAGGACGAGCCCGAGCCCAAACCGGATGACGCGATATGGACGGCCATTTGCGACGCCAAGCGCGCGGAGAGCCTGACCGCCAACCTGCGTCACCTGGCCTGGACCGGCACCCAGATCCGCGAGCATCTGTCGCTGGACAACTGGCTGATGCTCAACCAGCTGCCGCATCCACCGACGGCCGAGGCACGCAAGAAAGCGGGCCTTATCGCCGCGCTGGAGTATCTCGACAGCAGCCTGATTCTCGGCGTGGGCCTGTCGGGTTTCGCGATGGACGGCATGACGCG
>CAIKJM010000493.1 GCA_903827735.1 uncultured Rhodanobacter sp.
AAAAGATCAGAATTGAACCGCTTTTGGCAGCCATCTCGGGCTTGCGCTCGGTCCTCCAACAAGGAGGTTGGGCGCGTGCCAAGCGTCGATTTATAGCACGTGCTCCTCACCCGTTGGCAACAAATGTGTAAAAGGAGTGAAGGAAAACAGCGAGGCCGTGCATACGTCACAAAAGCAAAAGGCCACGTCCCGGGACGTGGCCTTTTGTTTGAAAACGGTTGAAGCGCGAGCGTTCTAAGCGCCGATTAAATTGCCTGGGCGGGATGCGCGTAGGAGATCGGCGAAGTAGACGGGTCGTCCTGGTAGCTGACCTCTTCCCACGCAGTGACGTCGGCCATCAGCGTACGCAGCAGCTTGTTGTTGAGCTCGTGACCGGACTTGTGCGCGCTGTAGGCGCCAATCAGGCTGTGGCCCAGCAGATAGAGGTCGCCGATCGCGTCGAGAATCTTGTGCTTTACGAATTCGTCTTCGTAACGAAGGCCGTCCTCATTAAGCACGCGGTAGTCGTCTAGCACCACCGCGTTATCCATCGAGCCACCGAGCGCGAGGTTCTTCTCACGCATCATCTCGATGTCGCGCATGAAGCCAAACGTACGGGCGCGGCTGACCTCCTTGACGAAGGACGTGGTCGAGAAATCAATTTCGGCGCGCGAGGTGCGCTTGCTGATGATGGGGTGATTGAAGTCGATGGAAAAACCGACCTTGAAACCTTCGAAGGGCGAGATACTGGCCCACTTGTCGCCTTCCTGCACTTTGACCGGCTTCTTGATGCGGATAAAGCGCTTGGCGACGTTCTGCTCTTCAATGCCAGCTGACTGCAACAGAAACACGAAGGGGCCTGCGCTGCCATCCATGATAGGAACTTCCGGCGCTGAAAGGTCCACGTAAGCATTGTCGATGCCTAATCCCGCCATGGCGGAGAGAAGATGTTCAACCGTTGAAACCTTGGCCTCGCCGTTGACCAGAGTGGTCGACCAACTTGTGTCGCCGACGTTGTCCTGGCGGGCGCGAATGTCGACCGGTGGTTCAAGATCCGTGCGGCGAAAAACGATACCGGTATTTGGCGCTGCGGGCCGCAGGGTCATATAGACCTTGTCGCCTGTGTGCAGGCCAACGCCCGTGGCGCGGATAATATTTTTAAGCGTACGCTGCTTGATCATTTTTGTTGGTACCCGTGTAGGCACAGCCAATTAGGAGCGGATGCTAACACAGTTTTAACCTGCGGCAATAGCAAACCATACCGTACAGTCTGATTAAGCCTTCATGCTTCCTTCATCACTGAAGGCGGCTGTCAGACAACCTCCTGCTCCCGTTAACCTTGCAGCTCGACACAACACCCATACCTGGGACGGGAATCCGGCACGGGTGTTGAACCGACAATTCAGACGAGGCCTGACTTGTCAGCCATGCGCCACTCCGGACGCATAGTCCTTGCTGCCACACGGACAAACCCTAGGTCCGAACGTCTGGCCAGCAATACTTGGCACAAAAATGCTGCCAAGCCGCCATTCTCAGCGCGTGCGGGCACGCGCAAAGAATGCGATCTCAGATGGACAGGCTAAACGGACGTTTGTTCAATATTTCACGCCTCCTTAGCGAATCTTTTCACTTCAGTCGGCCTGACGACGCAGGAACGCCGGAATATCGAGGTAGTCAAAGCCCGGTTCAGCACTCTTAGCTGGCGCACTGTTGGCATCGGTTCGGGCGTTGTGGCTGACGGTGGTGGTTTCGGGCTGGGCGTAGTCCACGACCTCGTTGCCCGTGCCAGTACGCAGCACCACCGGGCGCGGACGCATCTGCACCTGCTGGGTTTCCACCATGCGCATCGGCTGACGCGAGGCGGCGGCGCGGTTCAGGCCCGTGGCGACCACGGTGACGCGAACATCGTCCTTCATGTCCGGATCGAGCGAGGTGCCGATCACCACGGTGGCGTCTTCGCTGGCGAAGTCGTGGATGATGCGGCCGATCTCATCGAACTCGCGCATGGTCAGGTTGGTGCCGGCCGTCACGTTGACCAGAATGCCGCAGGCGCCGTTGAGGTTGACGTCCTCCAGCAGCGGGTTTTTGATCGCCGCTTCGGCGGCCGCCTGGGCACGATCGTCACCACGAGCGGTGCCCGAGCCCATCATCGCCAGGCCCATTTCGGACATGACGGTGCGCACGTCGGCAAAGTCGACGTTGATCAGGCCCGGCGCCGTGATCAGATCCGCAATGCCCTGCACGGCGCCCTGCAGCACGTCGTTGGCGGCCTTGAACGCGTTCAGCAGGGTCACGTCGCGACCCAGCACGCTGAGCAGCTTCTCGTTAGGCACGGTGATAAGTGAATCCACATGCTGCGAAAGGTCTTCGATGCCCTTCAACGCGACCTGCATGCGCCGACGACCTTCGAACGGGAACGGCTTGGTGACGACCGCCACGGTGAGAATGCCCTTTTCCTTGGCCAGCTGGGCCACCACCGGCGCCGCGCCCGTGCCGGTGCCGCCGCCCATGCCGGCGGTGATGAACACCATGTCGGCGCCTTCGAGCATCGCTTCGATGCGTTCACGATCTTCCAGCGCCGCCTGACGGCCGACTTCCGGATTGGCACCGGCACCGAGACCCTTGGTCACGTTGCCACCCAGCTGCAGGTGGGTACGCGAGCCGCAGCTGGTCATGGCCTGCGCGTCGGTGTTGGCGACGATGAATTCGACGCCTTCGATGTTGGCATTAAGCATGTGGGCCACGGCATTGCCGCCGCCACCGCCTACGCCGATGACTTTGATGACTGCATTTGGTGCGAGCTTATCGATGAGTTCAAACATTTCCCGTCCTCCTAAAGAGTTGTTGTCGTTGTAACCAAGGAACGCGACTCCGTGTCGGTCCATGGTGGTGGGCTGGTTCCTTCTGCCCTGGGTGACAACTCCATGCGTCACCCGGTAAAGCGTTTCTCAACCTCAAAAATTCTTGGTGATCCAGCCGCGCAACTTGTCGACGAAACCGCCGACGCTGCCTCCGGCCGGCCCGCTGGCGCGCATGCCGCCGGCGCGTGCGCCGTGCAGCAGTAGTCCCACGCCGGTGGAATGCAGGGGGCTGGCGACCACTTCGCCCAAACCAGTGATCTGCTGCGGCACGCCGATGCGCACCATCTTGTGGAAGATCTCCTCCGCCAGCTCCAGCGCGCCTTCCATCTTGGAAGCGCCGCCGGTCAGCACCACGCCGGCTGCGACCAGGCTTTCGTAGCCCGAGCGGCGCAGTTGGTCCTGCACCATCTCGAAAATCTCTTCGTAGCGCGCCTGCACGCTCTGCGCGAGCGACTGCCGGGCCAGCCGCCGCGGCGGGCGATCGCCGACGCTAGGCACCTGGATCGTCTCTTCCGCGTGCGCGAGCCCGGTTTGCGCACAGGCGTACTTGATCTTGATTTCCTCGGCGTGCGCGGTCGGCGTATGCACGCCGTAGGCGATGTCGCTGGTCACCTGATCGCCGCCGATCGGCAGGGAGGCGGTGAAGCGGATCGAGCCCTGCGTGTAGATCGCGATGTCCGTCGTGCCGGCGCCAATATCGACCAGACAGACACCCAGCTCGCGCTCGTCGTCGGTCAGCACGGCCTTAGCGCTAGCCAGCGCCGAGGGCACCAGCTCGTCGACCGAGAGGCCGCAGCGCTGGATGCACTTGGTGATGTTCTGCACGGCCGCCGCCGCGCCGGTGACCAGATGCACGTTGGCCTCCAGCCGCACGCCGCTCATGCCGACCGGCGAACGGATGCCGTCCTGGCCGTCGATGCGATACTCCTGCGACTCCTTATATAAGACCTTGCGATCGGCCGGGATCGCCACCGCGCTGGCGGCCTCCAGCACCTGCTCCAGATCGCCCGCCGTCACTTCGCGATCGCGGATGGCCGCGTTGCCATGCGAGTTGCGGGTTTCCAGATGGCTGCCGGAAATGGAGGCGACCACCGAGCGGATGTCACAGCCGGCCATCAGCTCGGCTTCTTCCACCGCACGCTGGATCGAGTGCACGGTCGACTCGATGTCCACCACCGAGCCGCGCTTCATGCCGCGCGATACGTGGGTGCCGATGCCGATGACGGTGATCGGCTCGCCGGGCTCGTACTCGCCCACGATGGCCACCACTTTCGAGGTGCCGATGTCGAGGCCGACGACTAGCTGTTTGTCATTACGCGGCTTCATAGGGAGATGCTCATATGCGGGTCGGGCCTCCGGCAGCGTGGGTGGCGATCGGCGGTTGCGGCCAGCGCACGGCAAATCCATTGGTGTAGCGAAGGTCGGCATACGCGAAGGCGTCGGTATGACCGGCCGTCATCTGCGGATAGACGTCAAGGAAGCGGCGCAGCCGGTGACCGGCCTGGTCGCGATCGCCGATGACGATCTGCGCACCGGTCGCGGTGGTGACGCTCCAGCTGCCGCGCTCGGTTAGCGCCACGCCGGTGATATCCAGATGCGTGCCGGCAAACGCCTTGTGCGTCTCGGCGTAGAAGCTCACCACCTCGGCCAGCCGCGAGTCGGGGCCGCTGAGCTTGGGCAGAGCGCCGGTGTCGTCGCTGTTCGGCGCATCGAAGACCAGGCCCTGACGACTGATCAGCTGCTTGTCGTTCCAGCGTGCGAACGGCTGACGCTCATAGATGCGCAGCATCAGCGTGTCCGGCCAGCGCTTGCGCGCCTGCACCGACTCTACCCACGGCAGCGCCGCAACCGCTTTCTGCACCGCATCGAGATCCAGCGCAAAAAAGCCTTTGCCCAGGTGCGGCATCACGAGCGCACGCAGCTGATCCGGCGTGACGTGCTTGAACTCGGCCTGGACGGTGAGCTGGGTCACCGGCCAGCGGTTGACCGCAAACCAGCCGCGCAGCACGCCGACGATCGGCAGCGCGACCAGGGCGACGGCCAGACACCAGGCGATAAGGCGGACCGTACCCCTCATGCATCCCCCCGGAAGCTCGTCTCGAGCACGCGCCAACACAGCTCCTGGTAATCGATGCCGGCTTCGGCCGCGGCCTTCGGCACCAGCGAATGCGAGGTCATGCCCGGCGCGGTGTTCACTTCCAGCAGCCAGTTGCGGCCGGCGGCATCGCGCATCACGTCGACGCGACCCCAGCCGCTGCAGGCCAGCGCATCGAAGGCGCGCAGCGACAGCGCGCGCAGCTGCTGCTCGGCGTCGCCCTCCAGCCCGGGGCAGATGTACTGCGTGTCGTCGGCGATGTATTTGGCGTTGTAGTCGTAGTACTCGCCCTTGGGCACGATGCGGATGCTGGCGAGCACCTGCCGATCGAGAATACCGACGGTGAATTCGCCGCCGCCCTCGATCAGGGTTTCCATCATCAGGTCGCCCGGATATTTGGCGGCCAGTGCCACGGCCGCATCCAGATCCTGCTCGTCGAACACGCGCGTCACGCCCACGCTGGAACCTTCCCAGGCCGGCTTCACCACCAGCGGGAAACCGATTTCGCGCGCCGCGGCGTGCATGTCGGCGCCGCGCGGCAGCGCCTTGAAGATCGGCGTGGGCAAACCGATCGCCTGCCACACCTGCTTCGCGCGGACCTTGTCCAGCGACAGCGCCGAACCCAGCACGCCCGAGCCGGTGAACGGCACGCCGAGCGACTGCAGCGCGCCCTGCAGCTCGCCGTTCTCACCGCCCGCGCCGTGGAGAATATTGAACACACGGGCAAAGTGACCGGCGCGCACGGCGTCCAGCAGCGCCGGAATGCCGTCGATAGCATGCGCATCCACGCCGCGCGCCTTCAGGGCAGCGAGCACGCCGCGCCCGGAATCCAGCGACACCTCGCGCTCGGCCGAGCTGCCGCCCATCACGACGGCGACGCGGCCGAACTGAGCGGGATCTTTGATTTTGTTAGGCATGCTTGCTGGCTGACTCATGATTTATGCGTCCTCAGTTCGCCGAGCTGCGAGAGCTCCAGCGCTGCGGCACCGATATCGCCCGCGCCCAGCAGCAGCAGCAGATCGCCGTCGCGCAGCAGGGTGGGCAGCGTGTCTTTGAATTCGCGCGGATGGTCGATCAGCACCGGATCGACCTTGCCGCGAGCGCGCACGGCGCGCGCCAGCGCGCGACCGTCGGCGCCGGCGATCGGCGCTTCGCCGGCCGGATAGACGTCGGTCAACACCAGCACGTCGGCTTCGGCCAGCACGTTGGCGAAGTCGTCCAGCAGATCGCGCGTGCGGCTGTAGCGGTGCGGCTGAAAACCTACCACCAGACGACGCTTCGGCCAGCCGCCGCGGGCCGCCTCGAACACCGCGGCCAGCTCGCGCGGGTGATGACCGTAGTCGTCGACCAGAAGCACGCTGCCCCGGTCCAGCGCGATCTCGCCGCGCGGATGGAAGCGACGACCTACGCCCTGAAAGTGCTGCAGCGCGTGCGCCATCGCGTCGGCTTCGACACCTAACTGCCAGCCGATGGTCACCGCGGCCAGCGCGTTCAGCACGTTGTGACGGCCCGGCAGATTGAGCTTCATCGGCACCGCGGCGTCGCGCCCCGGCAGCACGACGTTGAAATGCATCTCGAATCCGTGCTGGCTGATGTTGACCGCCCGCACGTCGGCGTCCGGCGTATCGATGCCGTAGGTCATCACGCGGCGCGTCGTGGTTTTGGCCAGCTCGGCCACTTCCCCGTCATCCACGCACAGCACGGCCAGCCCGTAGAACGGCAGCCGATGCAGAAAATCGGCGAATGCCTTTTTGACCTGCGCAAAATCGCCGCCGTAATTTTCCAGATGGTCGGCGTCGACATTGGTCACCGCCGCGATCACCGGCGACAGCAGCAGAAACGAACCGTCGGACTCGTCCGCCTCGGCCACCAGATACTGGCCGGTGCCCAACCGCGCGTTGGCGCCCGCCGCGTTGAGCTGGCCACCGATCACGAAGGTCGGATCGTAGCCCGCCTCGGCCAGCACGCTGGCGGTGAGGCTGGTCGTGGTGGTCTTGCCGTGCGTGCCCGCGATGGCGATGCCGCGACGAAAGCGCATCAGCTCGCCCAGCATTTCCGCGCGCGGAATCACCGGAACGCGCGCTGCGCGAGCCGCGACCAGCTCGGGATTTTCTTTGCTGATCGCGCTCGACGTCACCACCACGTCGGCGTCGCCGATATGTTCGGCCGCATGCCCGACATGCACGCTGATACCAAGCTGCTGCAGCCGCTGCGCCGTCGGCGAGTTGGCGCGATCGGAACCGGACACCGCGTAGCCGAGATTGTGCAGCACCTCGGCGATGCCGCTCATGCCGACGCCGCCGATGCCGATGAAGTGCACGCGGCGAAACGTGCTCATCAGATCCTCGTGTGCATGCAGGCGACGCAGCGTCATGCGGCGACCTCCATGCATGCGCGCGCGATGACCTGCGCGGCGTCGGGTTTGGCGAGCGTGCGAGCCGCCACCGCCATCGCCGTCATGCGATCGCGATCGTGCAGCATCGCCGAAAGCCGCTGTGCCAGCTGCTGTGCGTCGAGATCGCGCTCCTGAATCAGCTCCGCCGCGCCGATGGCGACCAACGCTTCGGCGTTGTACGTCTGATGGTCGTCCACCGCGTGCGGATACGGCACCAACAAAGCGCCCAGACCGGCCGCGGTCAACTCGGCCAGCGTCAGCGCACCGGCACGGCACACGGCCAGATCGGCCCAGCCGTAGCTGCCGGCCATATCGTCAATAAAAGGAACGACCTGTGCATCGACACCAGCCTTCGTATAAGCGTCACGCGCCTCATCGAGGCCGCGGCTGCCGCACTGATGCAGTACCTCTGGTCGCTCGGCCAGGGTGAGCTGTGCCAGCGCTTGCGGCACGGCGAGATTCAGTCCGCGCGCGCCCAGGCTGCCGCCAAGTACCAGCAGCCGCGGCTTGCCCGCGCGTGGGCCGATACGCTGCGCGGGTTCGGGCAACGACGCGATGGCAGCACGCACCGGATTGCCGACCCACTCGGCGTTCGGTAGCGCATCGGCGAAACCTGTCAGCACGCGCTTGGCCAGACCTGCCAGCTTGCGATTGGTGAAGCCGGCCACACGATTCTGTTCGTGCACCAGCAGCGGCCGGCGCAGCAGCCACGCCGCCAGTCCGCCGGGACCGGCGACATAGCCGCCCATCGACAGCACGCTGCGCGGCTTGATTTTCTGCAAGGTGACGAGCGAAGCGAACAGCGCCCGCAGCAGCATCAGCGGTGCGAGCAGCCGCGTACGCCAGCCCTTACCGCGCAGACCGCCCACGGCCACGGTATGCAGCTCGATCTGATTGGCCGGCACCACCGTGGTTTCCATGCCGCCCACGGCACCCAGCCAGACCACCGGCACGCCCTGCGCGCGCAGGCATTCGGCCACGGCCAGTCCGGGGAAAATATGTCCGCCGGTGCCACCGGCCATGATCAACACGGGCGAGGTAGCGCTCATGCGGCCATCGCCTCAGCCGGTCGAACGGAAGCGTTGGCATCCGGTGCAGAGACGGCCAACGACATGCGATTGCGTACTTCGCGGGCGTCGAGCGCGCGGTTGATTTCGAACGTCGCGCGCAGCAGTACGCCGGCCATCGCGCAGGTCAACGCCATCGACGAGCCGCCGTAGCTGATCAGCGGCAGCGTCAGGCCCTTGGTCGGCAGCGCGCCGAGGTTCACGCCCACCGACACGATCGCCTGCATCGCGATCATCAGCGAAATGCCGAAGGCTACGTAACCGGCAAAGCGCTGGCCGATCTCCACGCCTTTCAAACCCAGGTAAAGACCGCGCCCGACCACGATGGCGAACAGGCCCATCACCAGCACAACGCCGGCCATGCCCAGCTCTTCACCGATCACGGCGAAGATAAAGTCGGTATGTGCTTCAGGCAAATAAGAGAGCTTGAGCACGCTCGAACCCAGGCCAACGCCGGTCCACTCGCCGCGGCCGATCGCCATCAGCGACTGGGTCAGCTGGAAGCCGTCGTCGAAGGGATGGTCCCAGGGATGCATGAAGGTAGTCAGTCGCTTCATGCGGTAGCTTTCGCCGGTCGCCGCGACGTACAGCAACGGCATCAGCGGCAGGCCCATTAGAAAGAGGAAGATCGGCCGCGCGCCGCCGAGCCAGACCATCGCGATGCTCACGGCAATCACCAGCGTGGCCGAACCGAAATCCGGCTGCGCCAGCAGCATCAGCACGATGATGCCGGCCACCGCGATCGGCTTGATCAAGCCCATAAAGCGCGTCTCGACGCTCTCGCGATGACGCACCAGATAGCTGGCGATATAGATGACCAGGATGAGTTTCACCGCCTCGACCGGCTGGAAGCTCGTCACCAGCAGATTCAGCCAACGCCGTGCGCCGTTGATGCGCATGCCCAGATGCGGCACGAACACGGCCAGCAGAAGAATGAAGGCAATGGCCAGCAGCGGAAACGCATACTTCTCGAACAGCTTCAGCTCGGTGCGCATTGCCATGCCGGCGGCAATCATGCCCACCGTAAGAAACAGTAGATGCTTTTTGAGGAAATAGAACGCGCCCAGATGCTGGCTGTCCGCTACCGCGATCGAGCTTGAAGTCACCATCACCACGCCGACGCTGGCCAGCCCGATCAGACCGATCAGTAGCAGCATGTCGAAGCGACCGCGCGGGCCTTCGCGGCGTTTGGCCTGGGTGTTGTCGAAGTCGAACATCAGCGCACCTTCAAGGTAGCGAGGCCGACGAGCACCAGCACCACGCTGATGATCCAGAAACGCACGATGACGCGGGGCTCGGGCCAGCCCTTCAATTCGAAGTGGTGATGGATAGGCGCCATGCGAAAGATCCGCTTGCCGGTCATCTTGAAGCTGGCGACCTGCAGCATTACCGAGACGGTTTCCATCACGAACACGCCGCCCATGATGATCAGCACGATTTCCTGGCGCACGATCACCGCGACGCAGCCCAACGCCGCGCCCATCGCCAGCGCGCCCACATCGCCCATGAACACCTGCGCCGGATACGTGTTGAACCACAGAAAGCCCAGGCCGGCGCCAGCCAGTGCGCCGCAGAAAATCGCCAGCTCGCCCGCGCCGGGAATCGATGGAATGCCGAGGTATTCAGAGAACACCTTGTTGCCGGCCAGATACGCGAATACGCCCAGCGCACCGGACACCAGCACCGTCGGCATGATCGCCAGACCATCGAGCCCGTCTGTGAGATTCACCGCATTCGAAAAGCCGACGATCATGAAGTACGTCAGCACGATAAAGAACAGGCCCATCGGAATGACGACGTGCTTGAACACGGGCACATACAGCGCGGTTTCGGCGACCGGCAAATTGCCGACTGCATGCGGCGCGCTGTAGTAAAGAAAAATCGCTGCGCCGACGCCAAACACCGACTGCCAGAAATACTTCCAGCGGCTGGCCAGTCCGCGGCTGTCCTTCAACACCAGCTTGCGGTAATCATCGTAAAAACCGATGGCGCCGTACGCCAGCATCACGGCCAGCACCGTCCATACGTAGCGGTTGTGCAGGTCGGCCCACAGCAGCGTGGCTACAGCTACCGACAGAAGCACCATCACGCCGCCCATCGTCGGCGTGCCAGCCTTGATCAGATGGGTCTGCGGACCGTCGGTACGAACGACCTGCCCGGCCTTCAGCGCCGCCAGCTTGCGAATCAGCGCCGGCCCGAACAGCAGCGACGTGGCCAGCGCGGTGAGCGCGGCCATGATGGTGCGAAAAGTGATGTATTGGAAAAGGTGCGGGGCGGTGAAATGCCGGGTCATCCAGTCCGATAGTTCAAGCAACATCGGATGCCCTCCCCTTGTTGGTGTCTTCCTTGAGCGTCTGATCGGCGTCGACCAGTGCAGCCACTACCTGCTCCATGCCGGCCGAGCGCGAGCCCTTGATCAGGCAGGTGACGCCCTCGTGCAGCTGTGCTTTCAAGGCGGCGATCAGCGCCGCTTTGTCGGCAAAGTGCTTAGCCCCAGCACCGAACGCTTCAACCGTGGCCACGTTCAGCGGGCCCACGGCGAACACCCGCTCAACGCCGCGCTCGCGGGCATGCTGGCCGATACCGGCATGCAGGGCGCGCGCATCGGCACCGAGTTCGGCCATGTCGCCCAGCACCAGCCAGCGTTCGCCGGCAGCCAGCAGCAGCGTATCGATGCCCGCAGCCATCGAGCTGGGATTGGCGTTGTAGCTGTCGTCGATCAGCGTCCAGCCGCCGGGTGTCGTGATCCGCCGCAACCGACCCGCAACGCCACTGGCCTGTTCGAGGCCTGCGACGATGGTCTCCAGCGGAATATCCAGCGCCAGCGCAATCGATGCAGCGGCCAGCGCGTTGGCGATGTTGTGACGACCGGGCAGCGGCAGCCGGGCCTCGGCATCGCCCTGCGGCGTGCTGAGCACGAAATGCGAGCCGGTGAGCGCCTGCTCGATAATGTCGGCACCGACGTCCGAGGCATGATCGAGCCCGAACCGCAGCACCCGACGCGAACCAGCCAGCCCGGTAAAGAAGCTGGCAAACGCATCGTCGGCATTGATGATCGCCACGCCGTCGGCCGGCAGCGCCTGATAAAGAGCTCCCTTGGTTTCCGCCACGCCTTCCACGCTGCCCATGCGCTCAAGATGCGCCGGCGCGATGAGGGTAACGAGGCCGACATCGGGCCGCGCAATGGCCGCCAGATAATCGATATCGCCCGGCTTGCCCGCGCCCATTTCCAGTACGGCGTACTGGGTGTCCTGCGGCATCGACAGCAGCGTCAGCGGCAGGCCCAGTTCGTTGTTGTAGTTGCCCGAGCTCACGTGCGTGCGGCCATGACGCGACAGGATCGACGCGGTCAGCGTCTTCACCGTGGTCTTGCCGTTGGAGCCAGTGATACCCACTACGCGAGCGTCGTGCCGCGCGCGCGCGGCGCTGGCCAGATCGCCCAGCGCCAGGGTGGCATCCTTCACCAATACCTGCGGCAGCGGGCTGTCGATCGCGCGCGTCACCAGCGCGGCGACCGCACCGCGCGCTGCGGCCTCGGCGAGAAAATCATGGCCGTCCACATGCTCGCCCTTGATAGCGACGAACAAGTCGCCGGCCGCGATCTTTCGGGTATCGATGGCCACGCCATCGATGTCGGTATCGGCGCCCAGCAGGCTGCCGTGGGTCCACATGGCGATAGCGCTCAGGCGCATCATGCGCGCGCCTCCCGCGAAAGCCGTTCCAGCGCCGCATGCGCGATGGCCAGATCGTCGAACGGCCGCTTGCCGGCGGCGCCTTCCTGATAGGTTTCGTGACCCTTGCCGGCGACAAGCACAACGTCGCCCGCGCGTGCGAGGTGCAGCGCCTGGGCGATGGCCTTTGCGCGATCCCGCTCGACGACCATGGACCGTGCGGCATGCATGCCTTCAACAATCTGCGCCACGATGACGTCGCCGTCCTCACCGCGCGGATTGTCGTCGGTGACGATGGCCACATCAGCCAGGCGCGCGGCGATCTCACCCATCAGCGGCCGCTTGCCGGCATCGCGCTCACCGCCGCAGCCGAACACGCAGATCAGCCGACCCGCGCAATGTGCGCGCACGGCGATCAACGCCTGTTCCAGCGCATCAGGCGTGTGGGCGTAATCCACTACGACGAGCGGCATGCCGTGCATACCACCGAGCCGACTCATGCGGCCACTGACCGGCTGCAGATGTTCGAGCGCGGCTACGATGTTGGCGAACGGCTCACCCAGTGAGCCAAGACAGGCCGCCACCGTCAGCAGGTTGGCCACGTTGAATCGCCCCAGCAGACGACTGTTTACCGTGCGAATGCCCCACGGCGTATGCAGCTGGAATACCAGACCTTCGGCCGACGTCACCACGGCGCGGGCCGCCACATCGGCGTCACTGGCGCCGGCGCTGCTAAAGCGAAGCACCTGTACGCCGGCCGGCAAGGTCGCCACCAGATCGGCTCCAAAGGCGTCATCGATATTGATCACTGCCGCGCGCAGGCCGGGCCACGAAAACAGCTTGGCCTTGGCGGCACCGTAAGCCTGCATGCTGCCGTGATAGTCGAGATGGTCGCGAGTGAGATTGGTAAAACCGGCCACTTCGAAATCGACGGCTGATACGCGACCCTGCTCCAGCGCGTGCGAGGAAACTTCCATCGCCACATGACTGGCACCGGCATCGCGAAATTCGGCCAACTGCTGCTGCACGGTGATGGCATCGGGCGTGGTGCGCTCGCCTTCAAGCAGCTGGCCGTGCAGGCCGGCGCCCAACGTACCGATGGTTGCCGTGCGATGGCCGAGAAAGGTCAGCGCCTGTGCCAGCAGCTGCACGCAGGAAGTCTTGCCGTTGGTACCGGTGATGCCGATGACGCGCATAGCTTCGGTGGGACGATCGTAGAAGCGTGCGGCGATCTCGCCGACCTGATCGCGCAGGCCATCGATCCACAGCAGCGGCACATCCAGCGGCGCCACGCCTTGGACTGCCGGCGCCTCGGCCAGCACCACCTGGGCGCCGCGCTGCACCGCGCCGGCAGCGAATTCGATGCCATGGCCCTGGGTGCCGCGCAGTGCAAAGAAAGCGTCGCCACGGCGCACGCGACGGGAATCCAACGCTAGGCCGGAAACCACAATGCTAGCTGCGCCGCGCGCCTGCGCAATCTGTGCGTCGGCAATACCCATCAGTAGCTGGTCGAGTTGGCCGAGGCTCATGGCGTGTCCCCGCTGTCGACCGGGGCTTCCTCGATATTCGGCGCATCCGGCGCCTTGTTGCCGATCAGCCCGTTCTGCTCCTGCATCGGACCACCGACGTACCAGCGGCCGATGTTGTCCGGCGGAATATCGAGCAGGCGCAGCGCGCCATCCATCACCTTGGCAAACACCGGGCCGGACACCAGGCCGCCGTAGTAGCTGCCTTTTTTCGGATTATCGACCACCACGGCGGCTACAAGCCGCGGATTGGTCGCCGGCACGAAACCCGCGAACGCGGCGCCGTAGTTGTCTTTCGAGTAGCCACCCGCGGTTGCCTTGTGCGCCGTGCCCGTCTTACCAGCGACAGTGTAGTTGGCGATCCAAGCATACGGCGCTGCGGTGCCACCGGGCTGCGTGGTGGTTTCCAGCATGTCGATCAGTTCTTTGGCGATCTGCGGCTCGATGATCGTCTTGGCGTCGTTTTCGCCGCCTTTGATAAAGGTTGGCGGATGCATCACGCCACCGTCGGCAATCGTGGCGTAGGCATTGGCCAGCTGCAGCACGGTCACGTTGAGTCCGTAGCCGTAGCCAAGGATCGCCTTCTCGCGCAGACCCCAGCTACTACCCGGCTTGAGATGGCCGGAAGCCTCACCGGGAAAACCGCTGTTGGTGCTGCCGCCGAAACCAAACGCGCGATACGTGTCGTACATCAGGCCGGTATCAAGATCGGCCGCAATATGCGCGGCGCCCACGTTGCTGGATTTGGTGATCACGCCGGTCGGCGTCAGTACGCCCCAGTTGTGCGTGTCGTGGATGTCGTGACCGAGGAAAAACCAGTGTCCGCCCGTCGTATCGATCAGCGGCCGAGTCGGCGTGATCTTGCCGCTCGACAGCGCTGCCGCCATAAGGATCGGCTTGATCGTGGAGCCGGGCTCGAATACGTCGGTCATCGAGCGATTGCGCCGGTTGCCGGGCGGCGTGTTGGTCAGCGCATTCGGGTTGTAGGTCGGCAGGTTGACCATCGCCAACACTTCGCCGGTTTTGACGTCGAGGATCACCATCGAACCGGAGTCGGCGTTCGATTTTTCGATCGCCGACTTCAGTTCGCTATAGGCGAGAAACTGTACGCGGCGATCAATGCTCAGCGTGAGGTTGCGGCCGGGCTGCGGTGCATGCACCTGCTCGACGTCTTCCACGATGTGGCCCATGCGATCGCGGATAACGCGCTTTTCGCCCGGCTTGCCGGACAGCCAGTCGTCGTACGCCAGTTCCAGACCTTCCTGACCGTGATCGTCGATATTGGTGAAACCGAGCACATGCGACGTCACTTCACCGGACGGATAAAAGCGGCGGAATTCGCGCTGGCCGTTGACGCCAGGAATACCCAGATCGAGCACCGCCTGTGCCGCTTCCGGCGACATCTGGCGGCGCAGGTACAAGAATTCGCGATCGGAGCGCTGCTCCAGTTTGCCCTTCAAGTCGTCGGCATCCACGCCCAGCGCCTGCGCCAGCTGCGGAATGCGATCTTCGTTATCCAGCAACTCCGACGGATTGGCCCAGATCGACATCACCGGCGTGGACACCGCCAGCGGCTCGCCGTTGCGATCGAAGATCGTGCCGCGAGAAACGGGTATCGGCATCTCGCGCAGAAAGCGCGCATCGCCCTGACGCTGATAGAACTGTTTGCCGATCACCTGCAGATCGAACGCACGCGCCATCAAGCCGATCGAGGCCAGTCCAAGCAGGCTGACGACCACGATCATGCGCTTGCCGACCATCGGGCCGGCTTTGTGGCGGCGACCCTGTCGCGACGTTGGCTGATTCGGTTTGCGCGGTGCCATCAGTGCAGCAGCCGGATATCTTGCGGGCGCGGATTGACCATGCCCAGCTTCTGCCGCGCCTCGTCGTCGATGCGACGCGGCTCGGCATACGTGGCCTGCTCCAGTTCGAGCTTGCCGTATTCGATATTCAATTCATCGCGCTGATTCTCCAGCGTGGTGAGAATGACAAACAGCACGCGACTCTCGTGCCGCGTCCACACCACGCCCAGCGCGCTACCCAGCACGGCCGCCAGCAGAACCAGCATGACGAATGTGCCAATCGCCTTCATGCATGACCCTCAATAAGCGGCGTTTGCTCGGCAAGCTTTTCCGCCACGCGCAGCACCGCCGAGCGCGAACGCGGGTTGGCCGCCAGTTCGGCGTCGGAGGGAAACTGCGCCTTGCCGATAGCTGCCAGCCGTGCCGCGGCCGCCGCGACCGGCGGACCGCGGCGGCTGTTCTGCACGCGACCGGAGTGATCGCGGATAAACATTTTCACCGCGCGGTCTTCCAGCGAATGAAAGCTGATCACCGACAGCCGACCGCCGGGACGCAGCCGTTCCAGCGCGGCGTTCAAACCCTTTTGCAGCGAGTCCAGCTCACCGTTGACGTGGATGCGCAGCGCCTGAAAACTGCGCGTGGCCGGATGCTTACCCGGCTCGCGCCGGCCAACGATGCGCTCGATCAGCGACGCCAGTTGACCGGTGCGAGTGAACGGTTTGGCGTCGCGGTCTTCGACAATCGCCCGCGCGATGCGGCGGCTGTGGCGCTCTTCGCCGAAGTTCCAGAGCACGTCGGCGATGTCACGGTCAGTCGCGCGCGCCAGAAAATCCGCCGCGCTTTCGCCCTGGGTGGTATCCATGCGCATGTCCAGCGGCGCGTCGGCCATAAAGCTGAAGCCGCGCGCGGCGTCGTCCAGCTG
>CAIKJM010000494.1 GCA_903827735.1 uncultured Rhodanobacter sp.
AGCATCATCAATACCGGCATCGGCTGGCATGAGGCGCGCGTACCAACCATCGTCACCAGCGTGCCGCGTGCAGGCTTCGCCTGGGTCACCAAGAAGCTCAAGGGCGAGGTCGCGATCCCGCTGATCACCACGAACCGCATCAACATGCCCGACGTGGCCGAAGGCATTCTTGCCGACGGCGCTGCCGATATGGTCTCGATGGCGCGGCCGCTGCTGGCCGACCCCGAGTGGGCGGTAAAGGCCAAGGCAGGACGCCGCGACCGCATCAATACCTGCATCGCCTGCAATCAGGCCTGTCTCGATCACGTCTTTCAGAGCAAACGCGCTAGTTGCCTGGTCAACCCGCGCGCCTGCCACGAGACCGAGCTGGTCATTGCACCCGCCTCGAAGCGCAAGCGCATTGCCGTCGTTGGCGCAGGTCCCGCTGGCCTGGCCTGCGCCAGCACGCTGGGCCAGCGCGGCCATGCCGTGACGCTGATCGACAAGGCGCAGGAAATCGGCGGCCAGTTCAATTACGCCAAGCAGATCCCAGGCAAGGAAGAGTTTTATGAAACCCTGCGCTACTTCGGTCATCAGCTGACCGACCACGGCGTCGACGTGCAACTCGGCCAGACCGCGGACGCAGTGTCGCTGGTCGCCGGCGGCTACGATGAGGTGGTGATCGCCACAGGCATCACGCCGCGCACGGTGAGTTTTCCAGGCAGCGACGACGCTCGCGCTCTGAGCTACTTGGATGTTTTGGCGCGCCACGCGCCGATCGGCGCAAAGGTCGCCGTGATCGGTGCCGGCGGCATCGGATTTGACGTGGCCGAGTTTCTCGTAGAAAACGCTCCCTCGGCCGCCACCAACGTGGCGCGCTGGACCCACGAATGGGGCGTGGACATGCAGCTGGCGCACCGCGGCGGCCTGCAGAAACCGCAGCCCGAAGCGCCGGTCCGGCAGGTCTGGCTCCTTCAGCGCAGCGAGGAGCGACCCGGTGGACGCCTGAACAAAACCAGCGGCTGGGTCCACCGCGCCACACTGAAGGCCAAGCAGGTTCAGATGCTCGGCGGCGTCAGCTACGAGCGCTTCGACGAACAGGGCCTGCACATCACCGTCGGCGGTCAATCACAGATTCTGCCGGTCGACAATATCGTGATTTGCGCGGGTCAAGAGCCGAACCGTCAGCTGGCCGACGACTTGATCGCCGCCGGCGTCAAAGTTCATGTCATCGGCGGTGCCGACGTAGCGGCTGAACTCGACGCAAAGCGGGCTATCGCGCAGGGTACCCAGGTCGCCAGCCGGCTCTAGCTGCCTCGGCGCGGGAGCTGCCGTTGGCGCCAAAAAGAACGCCCCGCGTTTGTAACGCATCAACATGGGTCAGGGGGGAGATGACCAGATGTCGTATTTAGCGTTACCGCGGGGCGAGGGTCACCGCCGCCAGGGGGAGGGGGAGGCGGCGGGACGAGCGGAAGTATGTGATCGACGCATCTAAGTATCCAATATATATTTAGGCCCGTACTTATTCGATAACGCTATATATCTGCGATGCGCCGACATGTTTGATTTTCGCCAGTTGCGTTATTTTGTGGCTGTCGCCGAGGAGTTGAGCTTTACTCGTGCGGCGATACGGCTGCACCTGTCGCAACCGCCGTTATCGCAGCAGATCCAGTCGCTGGAACAGGATTTGGGCGTGCGACTGCTCGAGCGCAACAAGCGCAACGTCGCCCTGACCGAGCCCGGCAAGATTTTTTTGGAAGAGGCGCGGCAGATTCTGGCCAAGGCCGATGAGGCGCGCAGCCACGTCGTCGCGGCGGCGGAAGGCCATAGCGGACAGCTACGCCTGGCTTACACGACGTCCGTCTCTTTCCATCCTGCGCTGCCGCAGACGCTACTGCGTTACGGGCAAATTGCGCCGAACGTGCGCCTGCAGCTGAGCGAGATGTACACCGAACCTCAATTCGCCGCGCTGCTGGCCGGTCACATCGACGTCGGTTTTGTCCGCGATGAGCCGCTGCACGCCCAGGACGCGCGCAATTTGCGGCTGCGCGTGATCGATCGCGAACCTCTGGTGCTTGCCGTGCCGATCGGCCACCGGCTGGCCGGCCGAAAAAGCCTGCGTCTGATCGAAGTGGCCGCTGATGCGTTTATTTCCCAGCCGCGCGAGCTTGCCGCCACGCTCTACGACAGTTTGGTCAAACTGGCGACGAAGGCGGGCTTCGAGCCACTGATCATTCAACAGGCCCAGCAGATCAATGGCCTACTGGCACTGGTCGCGGCAGGACTTGGCATGGCGCTGGTGCCTGCAAGCATGCGCGCCGTGCGTCTGGCGGGAGTCAGCTATTTAGCGCTAGAGGACTCAGACGCCTACCTCCTACTGGCTGTGGCTTGCCGCGTCGACGACGACTCCCCTGCCCTTAGGCAATTCATGGCCACCGTGGCCGATGCGGCGACCGCCGTTAAAGGCTTGTGATAACCATGTCGCCCCGTTACAATTGCGGACTTAACTTTTGAATAGTGTCAGGAGCTGGCCGTGAAGGTGCTTAACTCTTTGAAGTCCGCCAAGGCGCGGCACCGTGACTGCAAGGTCGTTCGCCGTCGCGGCAAGGTGTTCGTGATCTGCAAGAGCAATCCGCGTTTTAAGGCTCGTCAGCGCTGAGTCCATTCGGGCGCACACGTTAGCGATGCAATGAAAAAGGCCGCGCAAGCGGCCTTTTTTGTGCCCATCGAAATGGTTTGCCTGGCGAGACGCGGTTGCATCTCGCCAGGCAAGTATCAGCTGTAGCGAACGCCGGTGATTTCGTAGTGCTTGACCCCATTGGGCGCGGTGAATTCAAAGCTGTCGCCCTCGTTCTTACCGATCAGCGCGCGCGCGATCGGTGACGATACCGCGATCATGTGCAGCTTGATGTCCGCCTCTAGATCGCCGACGATCTGATAGGTCACCGCCGCTCCCGTGTCTTCGTCCTCCAGATCGACGATGGCACCGAACACCACGCGGCTGCCCGGATTGAGCTGCGTCACGTCGATCACTTCGGCGTTCGACAACAGAGACTCCAGTTGAGCGATGCGCCCTTCGGCAAAACTCTGCTGCTCGCGCGCCGCGTGATATTCGGCGTTCTCCTTTAAATCACCGTGCGCACGCGCCTCGGCAATGGCCGCGATGATGCGCGGCCGATCGACGAACTTCAGCTTCTCCAGCTCGCCGCGCAGGCGCTCCGCGCCCGCTTTGGTAATCGGTGGACGGCTCATGCGCTGAGCTCCTTGTGCAGTTCCTGCAGGCTATGCACGTCGCCTTCGCTGCGGAAATCCAGCGAATGGACCAGCGCGCGCGCGCCTGCCACGGTGGTGGAATACGTGACGCGATGCTGTAGCGCCTCGCGTCGAATCGAGAACGAATCGGCGATCGCCTGTTTTCCCTCGGTCGTGTTGACGATGTAGACGATCTCGCCGTTCTTAATCAGATCGACGATATGCGGTCGGCCTTCGAGCACCTTGTTGATGCGCTCACAGATCACGCCGTGTTCGGCCAGATAGCTCGCCGTGCCCGACGTCGCCACCAGGTTGAAACCACGCGCCACGACCTCCTTGGCTACGTGCAGCAGGCGCTCCTTGTCGCTGTCGCGGACGGACAGGAAGACTTTGCCTACCTTCGGCGGCTTGATGCCGGCTGCTTCGTGACCGCGCGCGAACGCCGCACCAAAGCTGCGACCCACGCCCATGACTTCGCCGGTCGAACGCATCTCAGGACCAAGGATCGGATCGACGTTCTGGAATTTCAGGAACGGGAAGATCGCCTCTTTGACCGAGTAGTACTCGGGGATGACCTCTTTTGTGGCACCCAGGCTGGCCAGCGTGCGCCCCGCCATCACCCGCGCGGCAATCTTGGCCAGCGGCACGCCGATCGCCTTGGAGACGAACGGCACGGTCCGCGACGCGCGCGGATTCACTTCCAGAATGAACACCGTCTCGCCCTGGATGGCGAACTGCGTATTCATCAGGCCGATGACCTTGAGTTCCCGCGCCATCAAGGTGACCTGACGCCGCATCTCGTCCTGGATCTCTGCACTGAGCGAATACGGCGGCAGCGAGCAAGACGAATCGCCCGAATGCACGCCCGCTTCCTCGATGTGCTCCATGATGCCGCCGATCAGCACATTGCCTTCGGCATCGGCGATCACGTCGACATCCACCTCGACCGCATGGTCGAGGAAACGATCGAGCAGCACCGGCGAATCGTTGGATACCTGCACCGCATCGCGGATGTAGCGCGAGAGGTCGGCATCGTCATGCACCACCTCCATCGCGCGACCGCCGAGCACATAGCTCGGACGCACCACCAGCGGATAACCGATTTCGCGCGCCAGAGCCAGCGCCTCGTCGGCGTTGCGCGCGGTGCGGTTCGGCGGCTGCTTCAGGCCGATCTTTTCGATCATGTGCTGGAAGCGTTCGCGATCCTCGGCCAGATCGATACTGTCCGGGCTGGTGCCGATGATCGGCACGCCAGCCGCCTCAAGCGCACGCGCCAGCTTCAGCGGCGTCTGGCCGCCGTACTGCACGATCACGCCCTTGGGCTTTTCGATATGCACGATTTCCAGCACGTCTTCCAGCGTCAGCGGCTCGAAGTACAGGCGATCGGAGGTGTCGTAGTCGGTCGAGACGGTTTCCGGATTGCAGTTGACCATGATGGTCTCGAAGCCGTCCTCGCGCAGGGCCAGCGAGGCATGCACGCAGCAGTAGTCGAACTCGATACCTTGACCGATGCGGTTGGGGCCACCGCCCAGCACGATGATCTTTTCGCGACTGGTCGGCGCGGCCTCGCACTCTTCCTCGTAGGTCGAGTACATGTAGGCCGTGCTGGTGGCGAACTCGGCCGCGCAGGAATCTACGCGCTTGTAAACCGGCCGCACCCCAAGGGTGTGACGCAGATGGCGCACCGCCGCCTCGTCGGTATGGAGCAGTTCGGCCACGCGAGCATCGGAGAAGCCGAGACGCTTCAGCTCGCGCATCCGCGGCTCATCGATCGCGCTGAGCCCCTGCTCGGCAATCTCTGTCTCGGTCAGCACGATGTCCTCGAATGCCGCGAGGAACCAAGGATCGACGCGGCTGAGGTTGTGCACTTCGTCCAGCGACAGCCCGGCACGGAATGCGTCGGCCAGATGAAAGACGCGGTCCGGCCGCGGCTCGCGCAGCTCGCGCTTGAGCACGGCCAGGCCATCGTCGGTGCTGATATCCAGGCCGGTCGGATTGAGGCCGGTCTTGCCGATCTCCAGACCGCGCAGCGCCTTCTGCAGGGACTCGTGGAACGTGCGGCCGATCGCCATCACCTCGCCCACCGATTTCATCTGCGTCGTCAGGCGGGCATCGGCAGAAGGGAATTTTTCGAACGCAAAACGCGGAATCTTGGTCACCACGTAATCGATCGCCGGCTCGAACGACGCCGGCGTGAGGCCACCGGTGATGTCGTTCTTCAGCTCGTCCAGCGTGTAGCCGACGGCGAGCTTGGCCGCGATTTTGGCGATCGGAAAACCGGTTGCCTTCGACGCCAGCGCCGAAGAACGCGAGACGCGCGGGTTCATTTCGATGACGACCACGCGGCCGTTTTCGGCATTGATGCCGAACTGCACGTTGGAGCCGCCGGTATCCACGCCGATCTTGCGCAGCACCGCGATCGAGGCGTCACGCAGGCGCTGGTATTCCTTGTCGGTCAGCGTCTGCGCCGGGGCCACGGTGATCGAGTCGCCGGTGTGCACGCCCATCGGATCGAGGTTCTCGATCGAGCACACGATGATGCAGTTGTCCGCGGTGTCGCGGACCACTTCCATCTCGAATTCCTTCCAGCCCAGCACCGATTCTTCAATCAGAACCTCGCTAGTCGGTGAAAGCTCGAGACCGCGTTTAACGATCT
This sequence comes from uncultured Rhodanobacter sp., assembly GCA_903827735.1. GTDB lineage: Bacteria > Pseudomonadota > Gammaproteobacteria > Xanthomonadales > Rhodanobacteraceae > Rhodanobacter. The sequence continues at coordinate 5,888 of CAIKJM010000494.1, forward strand.
CCTCAAATTCTTCGCGATTGTAGGCGATGCCGCCGCCGGAGCCGCCGAGCGTGAAGCTGGGCCGGATTACCGTCGGATAGCCGACCTTGGCCTGCGTCGCCAGCGCCTGCTCGAACGTGCGCGCGATCTCGGCCTTCGGGCATTCGAGCCCGATTTCGCCCATGGCCACGCGGAACATCTCGCGATCTTCGGCCATGCGAATTGCTTCGCGCTTGGCGCCGATCAGTTCAACGTTGTACTTCTCCAGCACGCCGTTATCGGCCAGATCCAGCGCGCAATTGAGGCCAGTCTGGCCACCCATCGTGGGCAGCACCGCGTCTGGGCGCTCTTTGGCGATGATGCGCTCGACGGTCTGCCAGTTGATCGGCTCAATGTAAACCGCGTCGGCGGTTTCCGGGTCGGTCATGATGGTGGCGGGGTTGGAGTTCACCAGGATCACCCGGTAGCCCTCTTCCTTCAGCGCCTTGCAGGCCTGGGCACCGGAGTAGTCGAACTCGCAGGCCTGGCCGATGACGATCGGACCGGCGCCGATGATGAGGATGCTTTTTATATCGGTACGCTTGGCCATCTCAGCGGGCCTCCTGCATGAGTGCAGCAAAACGATCGAACAGGTAGCCGATATCGAGCGGCCCCGGGCTCGCCTCCGGGTGACCCTGGAAGCAGAACGCGGGACGATCGGTCAGCGCAAAGCCCTGCAGCGAGCCGTCGAACAGCGACGTATGGGTGACGCGTACGTTGGCCGGCAACGTAGCGGGATCGACCGCGAAACCGTGGTTCTGCGAGGTGATCAGCACGCGACCGTTGTCGTGGTCTTTCACCGGATGGTTGGCGCCGTGATGACCGAACTTCATCTTCAGCGTCGAGGCACCGACCGCGAGGCCCATGATCTGATGGCCGAGGCAGATGCCGAACAGCGGGATCTTCGCCTCAAGAAATTCGCGCGTGGCGGCAATGGCGTAATCACAAGCCGCCGGGTCGCCCGGACCATTGGACAGAAATACGCCGTCGGGCTTCATTGCCAATACGTCGGCGGCAGAGGTTTGCGCCGGCACCACGGTGACCTCACAGCCCTGCTCGGCCAGCAGACGTAGGATGTTGAGCTTGGTGCCGAAGTCGTAAGCGACAACCTTGAAGCGCTTGGCCGGCTGGTTGAAGCGGGTGTTGTCGAGGTCATAAATACCCTCGTTCCACACGTACGGCTTGGTGACGCTGACCGCCTTGGCCAGGTCCATGCCGTTCAGCCCGGGAAACGCGCGCGCCTTGGCCAAGGCCGCTTCCGCGTCGACATGCTCGCCGGCCATGATGCAGCCGGACAGTGCGCCCTTGTCGCGCAGGATGCGCGTGAGCCGACGCGTGTCGATACCGGCGATTGCTACGGTACCATTGCGCTTCAGGTAATCGGGCAGGCTCTCGCTGCTGCGCCAGTTGCTGGCGCGGCGAGGCACGTCGCGGACGATCAGGCCCGCCGCATGCACTGCATTGGATTCGACATCCTCCGCATTGACGCCGGTGTTACCGATATGGGGATAGGTCAGCGTGACGATCTGGCGTGCGTACGAGGGATCGGTGAGGATCTCCTGGTAGCCGGTCATCGCCGTGTTGAAAACCACTTCGCCGACAGTCTCGCCAGTCGCGCCCACGGCGTAACCGTGAAACACGCTGCCGTCTTCGAGGGCAAGCAGAGCGGAAATATGCATAAGGTGTCCGCCTTTTTGATGCAGCAAGACCCGCAAGCCGCGCCATGGCTGGCTTGTGGAGCTCGTGAGGGAAAGTATCTGGGCGGGTTGAAATGATAAGACGCAGCGCCCTTGCTGTCCACCTTACAGAGCATGAACCGGACAGAGGACTCACGCTATTTCCGGCCCGACGGGCGCTAAACTAACCGATATTTTTCAGGGAGCCTGCCGCATGAGCGCCGCCGTTCTGCTTGATCCCGCACGACTTGATCGTCCGGATACTACGGTTACGCAGCATCCGTTCCCCTTCATGGTCGCGCATGGTCAATTGCCGGACGAGGCACGCAGCGAGCTGGATAAGGACTTTCCGCGTTATCCCAGCGCCGGATTTTTTCCTTACGATCCCAGCGACTGCGGCCCTAGCGTCAATGCGCTGATCAACAACATGACCTCGCCGGCATTCGCCAGGGCGGTCGGTGAAAGGCTGGGCATTGACGATCTCGGCCAGTACCCGACCCTGGTCACGCTGTGCCGACTGCTCAACAAGCGCCATGGCACCATCCACACCGACAGCAAATCCAAGGTTGCCACCGCGCTGATCTACCTCAATACGCAGTGGCCGGACACTAGCGACGGCTGCCTGCGCTTTCTGCACAAGATAGACGACATCGACAGCATCGTGGTGCCGGAGCTGACGCCGCTTTATGGCGAGTTTGCCGTGTTCAAGCGCTGCGACAACTCCTTCCACGGCCATCTGCCGTTTGAAGGTGAGCGGCGTGTCATCCAGGTGGCGTGGCTAACCAGCGAAGAAGAGAAACTGCGCAAAACCAAGCGCGGTAAGTTCTCGCGCGTGTTCAAGAAACTTTTCGGTAGCCTGGATACCAAACTGGGCGCCGGCCGCGACCGCAACGCCTCGCATCCTGACTGAGCGCGGGATTGTTCGCTAGATCCCACTCAACGCCCGAAGTGCCAGACCACGAACGCAGCAAATACGCCGTAGAGTGCGCCTACCGGCAGCAGCCAGCGCGCGTCGACCCGGCCTCGCTGGAAAAGCCACCACAGATAACCAATCGCGATCATGGTGAGCACGCCGGCTGCCACTAGCGGGGCGTCGAATAGCCACGGCGTGGCGAACAGGGCCAGTGAACTGGGGATGGTGGCCTGAATCATCATGGAGCCGGAAATATTGGCCAACGCGAGCCGCTCCTTGCCCTGACGCACCCAGATCAGTGCATTGACGGTCTCAGGCAGTTCGGTCGCCACAGGGCTCAACACCAGCGCCACCAGATGCGCGGGCAGCGAGAACAGCGCACCGATCGCCTCCAGCTGACCGACGAACAATCGCGACGCGGCGGCGATAACCGCCAGCGCGATAAAGGTTTGCGCGGCAACCCAGCGCATGGCCGGATCAAGCTGGCGCGGACGAAACTTCAGCGGCTCAAGCTCTTCCTCCTCCGGCGTGCTGTCGCCACTGCGCATTTCGCGCCAGACATATAGGCCGTAGGCGGCGAGAAACACGATGCCGAGCCAGGGCTTGATGGCGAAGGCGACCAGACCGAGCCCAAACTTGACCACGAAAATGGCAAGAAACCAGGACTGATCGCGCGCCAGTCGCTGGCTGTCGACGCGAATCAGCCGATCGGCCCTTTTCAGCCGACGCAAGTGCATCCACAGCGCGCCACCCACGACGGCATAGGCGATCGTAGCCAGCACCAGGGGGCCGCCAAGTGCGGCGCCGACGCCGATATCGCGCGCTTCGGGCGTCTTGCCGAAAATCACGGCGACGAACGTGACCGCACTCTCCGGCAGCGCCGTGCCGAAAGCGGCAAGCACGGTACCGGTAGCGGTCGAACTCAGCTTGAGCTTACGCCCGAACCACTCTACGCCGTTGACGAAATACTCGCAGGCAAGATAAATCGCCACTGCGGAGCCGATGAACAACACGAAGGTAAGCAGCATGAAACACACGAGGGCCGGGCGAGCAAGAACCGATGGCTCATCGACACCGCTCGCCTGGCCGGGTAAGCATGTCGATGGCCAAAGGTCTCGCCTGGCACAACCGTCACGACAAGTGTCGGCTTGCTGATCGCACCATGGTTCCGGAAGGTCCGGTTCCAATTGTGTTGATGCGAACGCCTCTGGGTACGAGGCTGGCTACTCCCCAATGACAAGGCCGCGATGCTAACGACAGCGGACGCAAATCGCAAGGAATTACTAGCCAACCCTTTTGTCGGATGCAGCCGTCTATGCACTCAACGCGGCGTGGCGATGACGTCCTCAAGCCGCCACAGACCAGCGGCACGACCGCGCAACCACAGTGCCGCCTGCAATGCGCCCCGCGCAAAAATCGAGCGCTCGGTGGCCCGATGCGATAGCTCCAGCCGCTCGCCCTGCCCGATCACCATCGCCGTATGCTCGCCAACGATATCGCCGCCGCGCACCACGGCAAAGCCGATCGAGCCATCGACGCGTTCGCCGGTACGGCCTTCGCGCGAATAGACGGCTGCGGCATCCAGCGTCGTCTCGCGCGACGCAGCAGCCGCATGGCCCAAGGCGAGTGCCGTTCCCGAGGGCGCGTCCTGCTTGCGGCTGTGATGGGCTTCCACAATCTCGATATCCCACGCCGGCAGGCTCGCCGCCGCTTCGCGCAGCAGATGAGTCAGCACGGCAACGCCCAGGCTGAAATTGGCCGCCCGCAGGAGGGCGATGCTTTGCGTCGATTTCCGCAGGCGCGCTTCCAGTGACGAATCCATACCGGTGGTGCCGGTAACCAGCGGCGTGCCGGTGGCGAGGCAGTAGTCGAGCGTCGCGCTCAGACCCTGTGGACCGCTGAAATCAATGACGACATCGAGGGTTGGAGCATTCGCCCAATCCTGCGCATAACGCAAAGATCGTGTTGCATCGGGGAAAACCGCTTGTCCCGCGTGAGCGGATCTGGATGACACCACCGCGTGGACCAGCTCGAATCGCTTGTCACTCTCAAGCAGTCCGCGCAGGGCGGCACCCATGCGGCCGGACGCACCGCTGATACCCAGGCGGAGAGATTGAGTCATCGGCGCGCTCCCTTTCATATAGTTGGCCATCCATGCTAGCGCGAGCGGCACAGCCGGTGGGAATCACCTGGCGGCCGCTTGCCACGCCTCAGCGGAGAGAGCAGTTAGGCGGTGACCCGCGACCAGAATTCTTTGACGCCGTCGATCCAGCCCTTGGCGCGCGGCGTGTGCCGATCGCCGTCGCTTTCTTCGAAGGTGGCCTCAAGCGCCTCGAACAGCTCACGCTGCGCCTTGGTCAAGCGCACCGGCGTCTCCACGACCACGCGGCAGATGAGGTCGCCGTGCCGCGTGCTGCGCACCGACTTGACGCCGCGCCCGCGCAAGCGAAACTGCGTACCGGTTTGCGTCTCGGCCGGAATGCTGATCGGCACCTCACCTTCCAGCGTCGGTACCGGCAGCTCCACGCCCAAGGCCGCCTGCGTGAATCGGATCGGCAGCTCGCAGTACAAATCGTTACCTTCACGCTGGAAGATCGCGTGCTCGCGCACGCGTACCTCTACGTAAAGGTCACCGGCCGGCGTGCCGCCGGGGCCCGCTTCACCCTGCCCGCTCAGGCGGATGCGGTCGCCGTTGTCGACGCCCGCTGGGATCTGCACGGAAAGCGTGCGCGACTCTTCGATGCGGCCTTCGCCATGGCATTTCTTGCACGGCTTTTCGATCGCCTTGCCGGTGCCGCCGCAGTGCGGACACGCCTGTTGCACCGAAAAGATGCCGTTCTGCATGCGCACCTGGCCGTGACCGCGGCAGGTTTTGCACTGCACGACCTTGCCGTCTTCCGAGCCGCTGCCGTTGCAGTGGTGGCAGTTGACCTGTGTCGGCACGTCGATTTGCCGGCTGACGCCGAAAACGGCTTCCTCCAGATCGAGCTCGATGATGTAGCGAAGATCCGCGCCGCGACGCTGACGGCCACCGCTGTTGCGACCGAAAATGTCGCCGAAAATGTCACCGAAGATATCGCCCACGTCGCCGAAGCCGGCCCCGCCGCGCCCGCCGGCACCTTGCTCAAGTCCGGCGTGGCCGTACTGGTCGTAGATCGCGCGTTTCTGTGGGTCGCACAGCACTTCGTAGGCCTCCTTGGCCTCCTTGAATTTTTCCTGGGCGCCCGGGTCATCCGGATTACGGTCCGGGTGATACTTCATCGCCAGCCGGCGGAAGGACTTCTTCAGCTCGACTTCGGTGACGCTGCGCTCGACGCTCAGCACTTCGTAGTAATCACGCTTGCTCATTCATGCATCCACACTGCTTGCCGCTTGCCGGTTAAAGATCGAGCGATACTGCTCCAGATCCTCGTGTCATCAACGCCTTGCCCCTCAACACGAAGCCCGCGACGGGATGATCCCGGCACGGGCTGGTGTTGACGACCCTGCCGCATCTTTTGGTGATGGACGGCTGCCGATTATTTCTTATTTCTTCTCGTCTTTCACTTCGGTGAACTCGGCATCGACCACGTCGTCCGGCTGAGCCGAGCCGCCCGGCGCCGACTGCGAACCGGCATCGGCGTTACCGCCGGCCTGAGCTGCGGCCTGCAGCGCCTGAGCCGCCTGCTCCAGCTTCTCGACCTTGGCGTCGATCGCAGCCTTGTCCTCGCCATCCTTGACCTTTTCCAGATCGGACAATGCGCCTTCGATCGTGCTGAGCTGATCGGCCGGAATCTTGCCGCCGTGCTCTTTCAGCGCGGTGCGGGTCGAGTGGACCAGCTGATCGGCCTTGTTGCGGGTAGCAACCAGCTCGTGGAAGCGCTTGTCCTCTTCCTTGTTCGCCTCAGCGTCAGCGACCATGCGCTGGATCTCGTCCTCGGACAGACCCGAGCCGGCCTTGATCTCGATCTTCTGTTCTTTGCCGGTCTTCTTGTCCTTGGCCGATACGTGCAGGATGCCGTTGGCGTCGATATCGAAGGTGACCTCGATCTGCGGCATGCCGCGCGGCGCTGCTTCGATACCGGACAGGTCGAACTTGCCAAGCGACTTGTTGGCGCTAGCGCGCTCACGCTCGCCCTGCAGTACGTGCACGGTCACGGCGGTCTGGTTGTCGTCGGCCGTGGAGAACGTCTGCGCGGCCTTGGTCGGCACCGTGGTGTTCTTCTCGATCAGCTTGGTCATCACGCCGCCCATCGTCTCGATGCCGAGCGACAGCGGGGTCACGTCGAGCAGCAGCACGTCTTTGACCGTACCGCCCAGCACGCCGCCCTGGATCGCGGCGCCGACAGCGACGGCCTCGTCCGGGTTGACGTCCTTGCGCGGGTCCTTGCCGAAGAACTCCTTCACCGACTCCTGCACTTTCGGCATGCGCGTCTGACCACCGACGAGGATGACCTCGTTGATGTCCGACACGCGCAGACCGGCGTCATTCAGAGCGGTGCGGCACGGATCGATGGTGCGCTTGATCAGTTCTTCGACCAGCGACTCCAGCTTGGCGCGGGTCAGCTTGATGTTGAGATGCTTCGGACCGGACGCATCGGCCGTGACGTACGGCAGATTGACGTCGGTCTGATGGTTGGACGACAGCTCGATCTTGGCGCGCTCGGCGGCATCCTTCAGACGCTGCAGGGCGAGCGGATCCTTGCGCAGGTCGATGCCCTGCTCCTTGTTGAACTCGTCGACGAGGTAATCGATGACGCGCATATCGAAATCTTCGCCGCCGAGGAAGGTGTCGCCGTTGGTGGCCAGCACTTCGAACTGCTTCTCGCCGTCGACTTCGGCGATCTCGATGATCGACACGTCGAACGTGCCGCCGCCGAGGTCGTAAACCACAATCTTGCGGTCACCGCCCTTCTTGTCCATGCCATAGGCGAGCGCGGCCGCCGTAGGCTCATTGATGATGCGCTTGACGTCGAGGCCGGCGATCTTGCCGGCGTCTTTGGTCGCCTGGCGTTGGCTGTCGTTGAAGTAGGCCGGCACGGTGATCACGGCTTCGGTGACGGACTCGCCCAGATAATCCTCGGCAGTCTTCTTCATCTTCATCAGCACTTTCGCCGCGATCTCCTGCGGCGCCATCTTTTTGCCGTCAGAGGTCTGCACCCACGCGTCGCCGTTGTCGTGCGCCACGATGGCATAGGGAACAATGTTCAGATCTTTCTGGACTTCCGCGTCAGCAAACTTGCGGCCGATCAGGCGCTTTACCGCGTAGAAGGTGTTCTTGGGGTTGGTGACGCTCTGGCGCTTGGCCGAGGCGCCCACCAGCACTTCGCCGTCCTTGTTGAAGGCGACGATGGAGGGCGTGGTGCGATCGCCTTCCGAGTTTTCGATGACCTTGGCCGTGCCGCCTTCCATGACGGAGACGCACGAGTTGGTGGTGCCCAAGTCGATACCAATGATCTTGCCCATGTCTACTACTCCGATATTTTTACTAGCGGCCCCCGCGGCCGCGACTGGTTATCAGGTGGGGGTGTGGCCCGGCGATTCAATGCCAGCAACGCCCTCAATGCGATTTCGATCCATTTGCCGGCG
>CAIKJM010000495.1 GCA_903827735.1 uncultured Rhodanobacter sp.
CCGATCATGGTGGTCTGGTTCGTTGTGATTGCGCTGCTCGGCGTGCACATGATTCTGCACAACCCGCACGTGCTGCTGGCGTTGAATCCCTGGTACGGCATTCGATTCTTCCAGCTGCACGGCTTCCAGGGATTCATCGCGCTGGGCGGTGTGGTGCTGGCGCTTACCGGCGCCGAGGCGCTCTATGCGGACATGGGGCATTTCGGGAAAAAACCCATTCGGCTGGCCTGGTTTAGCTTTGTACTGCCGGCACTGGTGCTCAACTACTTTGGTCAGGGCGCGCTGCTGCTGAGCGATCCGTCGGCCATCGACAGTCCGTTTTTTCGGCTGGCGCCGGACGTGCTGAAGATTCCGATGATTGCACTGGCCTGTGCGGCCACGGTGATCGCGTCGCAGGCGGTGATCTCCGGCGCCTATTCGATGACGCGCGAAGCGATGTCACTCGGTTATTCGCCGCGCATGGCGGTGGTGCACACGTCGAACGAAATGTCCGGCCAGGTGTTCGTGCCGTGGGTGAATTATTTTCTGCTGATCATGGTGATGCTGGCGGTGCTTGGCTTCCGTTCGTCGGATAATCTCAGCGCGGCCTACGGCATCGCGGTGACTGGCACCATGGCGATTACCTCGATGCTGGCCCTGGTGGTGGCACGCTACCAGTGGCGCTGGAATCTGGTCACGGTGATCGCCGTGGGCGCGCTGTTTTTGTTGATCGACCTATCGTTCTTCAGCGCCAACCTGATCAAGATCGAATACGGCGGCTGGTTCCCACTGGCGCTCGGCGTGGTGGTTTTTGCGATGATGACCACCTGGCGTCGGGGCCGCGAACTGGTGCTGCGCGAGATCAAGCAGTCGGGCCTGGCGCTGAAGCCGTTCATCGAAAACATCAGCCAGCATCCGCCGCTGCGCGTGCCCGGCACGGCGGTGTTTCTCACCGGCAACCAGAACTCGGTGCCCAGCGCGCTGCTGCACAACCTCAAGCACAACAAGGTGCTGCACGAGCGCAACGTGCTGCTCACGGTGGAGATGCTGGAAACACCGGTGGCCGAGCGCTCCGAGCGCATTAACCTGATCACTCTCGGCGACGATTTTTATGGGCTCGAGCTGCATTTCGGCTTTGCCGAGTATCCGAACATCCCGCAGGCGCTGATGGACTGCGGCCGCGAGGGCCTGATGTTCGACATGATGGACACCACGTTCTTCCTGTCGCGCGAAAACATCGTGGCCGATCGCCGCCGTCCGGGCATGGCGCTGTGGCGCGACAAGCTGTTCGTGTTCATGGCGCGCAACGCGCTGCCGGCCACCGCGTTCTTCCAGATCCCGGGCAATCGGCTGATCGAGCTGGGCGCGCAGGTGGAGATCTGATGTGCCGTTCCTCGTTCCTGCCATAATTTCCGCATGACTGAAGCGCGCATCATTACCGCCGCCGCACAGCTGGATGATGCGGCTCTCGAAGCCACCATCCGCCCGCGGCGCCTAGCCGAATACCTCGGCCAGCAGGCGGTGCGCGAGCAGCTGTCGATCTATATCGAGGCAGCGCGCAAACGTGGTGGCGCGCTGGATCACGTGCTCATCTTCGGGCCGCCCGGTCTGGGCAAGACCACGTTGAGCCACGTGATTGCCAACGAGCTGGGCGTCAACGTGCGCTCCACCTCCGGCCCGGTGCTGGAGCGCGCTGGCGATCTGGCCGCGCTGCTGACCAATCTCGAAGCGAACGACGTGCTGTTCGTCGACGAGATCCATCGCCTGTCGCCGGTGGTGGAGGAGGTGCTGTACCCGGCGATGGAAGATTTCCAGATCGACATCATGATCGGCGAAGGTCCGGCCGCCCGCTCGATCAAGCTCGACCTGCCGCCGTTCACCCTGATTGGCGCGACCACCCGCGCCGGCATGCTCACGGCGCCGCTGCGCGACCGATTCGGCATCGTGCAGCGGCTGGAGTTCTATTCCACAGAAGAACTCACCCAGATCGTGCGGCGCGCCGCGCGGATTCTTGGCATTGTCTGCGCCCCCGAGGGCGCGACTGAAATTGCGCGCCGCTCGCGCGGCACGCCGCGTATCGCCAACCGCCTGCTGCGGCGCGTGCGCGATTACGCCGAGGTGCGTGCGGAGGGCGAGATCACGCTGGCGGCGGCGAAGGCCGCGCTGGATATGCTGAAGATCGACCCGGAAGGCTTCGACGAACTCGACCGGCGTCTGCTCAGCCTGATCGTCGAGAACTTCGACGGCGGCCCGGTCGGGGTCGAATCGCTCGCCGCGGCGCTGAGCGAGGATCGCGGCACGCTGGAAGACGTGGTCGAGCCGTATCTGATCCAGCAGGGCTATCTGATCCGCACGGCGCGCGGTCGCATGGTCAGCGCCAAGGGCTGGCGCCATCTGGGGCTGGCGCCGCCGCCGCGGGCGACGCAGCCGGCGGATCTTTTTCAAGCGGATGCCGGCGATGTCTGAAACGCTGCTTCCCTTCCACTGGCCGGTGCGCGTGTACTGGGAAGACACCGACGCCGGTGGCGTGGTGTATCACGCGAGCTATCTGCGTTTTCTCGAGCGCGCCCGCAGCGAGTGGCTGCGGGCCATCGGTATCGATCAGTCGGTGCTGCGCACGGCGACCGGCTTGGGCTTTGTGGTGAAGGACCTGCAGATCGATTTCGTCCGGCCCGCCCTGCTGGATGATGAACTGTCGGTAACGGTGGACATCAAAGAGCGCCGCGCAGCCAGTATCCTGTTCGCGCAGACCGTGCTGCGCGGCGACGGCACCTGCCTGATCCGAGCCACGGTTCGGGCCGCCTGTGTCGACCTTGAGCGCATGCGGCCGGTGCAAATCCCGGCGAATCTTTTCCCTGCCGGTTCCATTGCCTGAATTTCCAGATGCTGGTTAGACCGTTGCCTGTCGAGCCCGCCGATAAAAGCCCGCGTGATGGGAAACCCATCCGGTCACGCAGGCGTTAACCCTTACAACCCAAGTTTTACTTCAATCAAGCCGACCGGCGGAGAACCCTCAAGCAATGAACGGTGGACTGAATATTTTTTCGCTGATCTCCGATTCCAGCATTCCGGTGAAACTGGTGCTGCTGGTGCTGGTGGTGTTTTCCTTCATGTCGTGGGTGATCATCATCCGCAAGCATTCGCAGACCAAGGCCGCGATGGAAAACGCCGAGGCGTTCGAGGAGCGCTTCTGGTCTGGCGGCGATCTGGCCCAGCTGTTTCGCGAGGTGAGCAATCGCGGCGGCGCCGGCGGTATCGAGAACATCTTCGAGTCGGGCTTTCGCGAATTCGCGCGCCAGCGTCAGCGCAAGACGCATGACGTGCGCATGATCGTGGAGAGTTCCGAGCGCGCCATGCGCGTCACCGGCACGAAGGAGATTGGCCTGCTCGAGCGCAATCTGGAGTTTCTGGCCAATGTCGGTTCGATCAGCCCTTACGTGGGCCTGTTCGGCACGGTGTGGGGCATCATGGGCGCGTTCCAGGGCCTGGGTGAAATGAAGGACGTGACCATCGCGGTGGTCGCGCCGCACATTTCCGAAGCGCTAATCGCCACCGCCATGGGCCTGTTCGCTGCCATCCCGGCGCAGTGGGCGTACAACCGCTTCGCCACCAAGGTCGAGCGCGTGGCCTCGCATTACGAAGTGTTCCAGGAAGAGTTTTCCTCCGTGCTGCAGCGGCAGATCCAGACCGACGACGTGGTCTGAGCGGAGCAGCATTCATGGCCATTTCCCAGCGTCGCAAACGCTACAAGCTGAAGTCCGAGATCAACGTCGTGCCGTACATCGACGTGATGCTGGTGCTTTTGATCATCTTCATGGTGACCACGCCGATGATGAAAAGCCTCGGCGTGCCGGTGCAGCTCCCCGAGAGCAACGCCAAATCGCTGAAGGACATCAAGGATCCGCTGGTCGTGTCGGTGGATCAGAGCGGGCAGATTTTCCTCAAGGTCGGCGACGGCAAGGCTGATCCCGTGAGCGTGCAGGAATTCACCACCAAGATCACCGCGTTCCAGCAGGCCGATCCTGATCTGCAGGTTATTCTGGCCGGTGACCAGCGCGCCGTGTACGGCAAGGTCTACGTGATTCTGCCCATTCTGCAGCAGGCCGGCGTGACCAAGATCGGCTTGTTGAGCCAGCCGGGGTCGGGCGGGACGAATGGACGAAAGTAAGGGCACGCCGAAGGCGGTCATACTTTCCGCCATCCTGCACGTCGGTATCGTCGCGTTTCTGTTCCTCGCGACGCTGCCGTGCTCGAGCTTCGAAAACTTCATCAACGCGCTGGGCCTTCCCGCGTGGATGAATCCTATTACCTGTACGCCGCCACTGAATTTGCAGGGGCAGGTGATCGAGGCCGTGCTGATAGGGCCAACTGGTAGCCCGCCGCCGAAAACGGTAAAGACCAAGGTGCCCGACAACGTGCCGCCGCCGCCGACCACGCCACCCCCGCCGCCGACCCCGCCCAAGCCGGACGAGCCCAAGATCAAGACCTTGCCGCCGCCGCCGGAGCATCCGGATACGGTGGATCAGGAGAAAGTGGTCGAGAACGCGCTGCAGAAGGCCGACGACGCAAAGAAGCTGCAGGAAGAAAAAGAGCAGCAGCGTCAGTCCGAGCTCGACGCGCAGGCGGTCAAGAAAAAGCAGGAAGAGCAGAAAAAGGTCGACGAGCTTTTCAAAAAAATGGATGCGGCAGCCGATCAGACCAAGAAGCTCGACAGCAAGGCCAAGCAGGCCAAGCAGCAGATGGAGGATCTGGCCAGCGATCAGAGTCAGCCGGATTTGCCCAAGGCCGACCAGCTGCAGAGCGGCAACAACAGCGATCACACCGATCTCAGCAGCGCGTACGCGGCCGCCATTCAGAATGCGGTCACGCCGAACTGGCTGCGGCCGGATAACATCGCGGCGGCGCCCTGCGACGTGGAAATTGTGCAGTCGCCGGGCGGCGACGTGATAAGCGCCACTGCTGCCGCCAACTGCCCGTACGACGATGCGGGCAAACGTTCGGTCGAAAATGCTGTCCTTCGTACCAAGACGTTGCCTTATAAAGGCTTCGAAAGCGTGTTCCGTCGCAACCTTACCTTCACCTTCAGGCCGCAATGATCAAGCCCATGCGCAAACTCAGCTCAAGCTTCGCCTTCATCCTGCTGGCCTTCGTGGCGATCTTCGCCACCTCGGCTAACGCGCAGCAGTCTCTGAAGATCGACATCGTCGGTGGCGTCAGGACAGCCACTCCGATCACCGTCGTGCCGTTCGCCCTGCAGGGCGGCACGCAGCCGCCAACCGACGTGGCCGACGTGATCCACAACGATTTCAACCGCTCCGGCAAGTTTCGTGCGCTTGATAAGGCGAGCATCGTCGAGTTGCCGTCGCAAGGCTCGGACATCAAGTTCGCCACCTGGCGCTTGCTCAAGCAGGACTACATCGTGGTTGGCCGACTCAAGGATGCCGGCAACGGCATGGTCCAGGTCGAGTACGAGCTGTGGGACGTCAACAAGCAGCAGAGCCTTCTGTCGCAGTCGATGCAGCCGGCGCCTGTGGGCGACCTGCGTAACGTCGCGCACCAGATCGCCGACGCGATCTACGAAAAGATTACCGGCGTGCGCGGTGCCTTCTGGACCCGCATCGCCTACATAACGGCCGTCGGCCTGGGCAACAACACGACCTATTCGCTGCTGGTCGCCGATTCCGACGGCTTCAATCCGCAAGTAGTCGCCCGTTCCAAGGAGTCGCTGCTGTCGCCGGCGTGGTCCCCGGACGGCAAGAAGATCGCCTATGTTTCGTTCGAGAGCGGCAACTCGAACATCTATGTGCAGGACATCACCACCGGCTCGCGCCAGCTGGTGGAGTCTCACCCCAAGGGCATCAACGGCGCTCCCGCCTGGTCGCCGGACGGCAGCAAGCTGGCCGTGGCGCTGTCGTTCTCGGGCAACTTGAACATCTATGTGCTGAACATGGCCAGCCGCCAGGAAACCCGGGTGACCTCGGACAACCTCGCCATCAACACGCAGCCGGAGTGGTCGCCGGACGGCCAGACGATCTACTTCACCTCCGATCGTTCGGGCCGGCCGCAGATTTACCAAGTGCCGGCCAGCGGCGGCACAGCGACGCGCATCAGCTTCCAGGGCCAGAACAACCAGAATGTTTCGGTAGGCTTCGACGGCAAGCAGATCGCCATGGTGCAGGGCAACGGTAACGTGTATCGTATTGCCATCATGGATCAAAGCATGGGTGGTCAGGTGCACTTCGTGTCGCCCGGTCCCTACGACGAGTCCCCGAGTTTTGCGCCCAACGCCAGCATGCTGCTCTATGCAGCCACCGAAGGGACGCGCGGCGTGTTGTATTCGGTCTCCGCCGATGGCAACGTTCGCCAGCGGCTGGTGTTGTCCGACGGCGATGTGCGTGAGCCTGCTTGGGGGCCGTACCGCCAGCGTTGATTCCTGAAAGATGCCGGCAGCGATCACGCGCTGGCATCGACACTCCAGGGATGGGGCAGAGGCGCTGCGAACGCTTTATTGCGGCCGCGATACTTCACTGTGTCGTGGTCGTATCGCGTGGTTGCGCAAGATGATGCACAATCGCGCTCACAGTAGTGTCAAAATAACAGCCGGCCCACCGGCGTCGCTGTCCCGTTACCCCATCGTCATCGTTGTCGGAAACTCAACCGTTAAGGAATGTCACCATGAATAAGACCGTACGTATTGCCCTGGTCGCTCTGCTGTGCGTCAGCGCGGCCGCCTGCTCCAAGAAAGCCGTGAAGCCGACCGCTCAGCCGGCTCCCGTCGACAACAGCGCCATGACTCAGCCCGACACCGGCGCCGGCAAGTACAAGCTCGGCGATCTGGAAAGCGACGCCTGCCTGCGCCAGCGCGTGGTGTACTTCGATTTCAACCAGACCGAGATCAAGCCGGAGTTCCAGCAGATCGTGGCTTGCCACGCGAAGTATCTGCAGGATCGTCCGACCTCGCAGATGCGTCTGGAAGGCAACACCGACGAGCGCGGCACGCGTGAGTACAACCTCGGCCTCGGCGAGCGTCGCGGCAAGGCTGTCTCCGATGCGCTGACGGCTGCCGGCGGTTCGGCCAGCCAGATCAACGTGATCAGCAACGGCAAAGAAAAGCCGGTTTGCCGCGAGCACAACGAGGATTGCTGGAGCAAGAATCGTCGCGTCGAGATCGTCTACACCGCCGAGTAATCAGCACGCATGAAGAAGAAACTGGCTATCAGCTTCGCAGCCAGAACAAGCATGGCGGGCGCGTTAGCGTCCGCCATGTTTTTTGCGTCCGCGGTTACCGCGCAGGACTCGCGTCTGAGTCTTGCCGACCGCGTCACGCGACTGGAGCAGCAGGCGCAGAACAAGGACCAGGGCGGTATCGGCATGGTCAACCAGATGCAGCAACTGCAGGCCCAGGTGCAGCAGCTGCAGGGTCAGATCGAGGAACTGCAGCACAGCCAGCAGCAGCTCGACGACAAGAACAAAGCCCAGTACGGCGATATCGATGCGCGTCTGAGCCGGCTCGAAAGCAGCGGTGCGGGCGCCAATGCCGCCAAGCCGCCGGCCAACGAGCCACCCGCACCACCCCAGAATAATCCACCGGCGGTTGCGCCACCGGCCGCCGCTGCGATCGCGCCGGCCGGCGCCGCCGCCAGCCCTGCCGCGGCTGATCCTGGTGCGGCGGCTGCTTACGATGTCGCCTTCAAGGCGATTCGCGCGGGCGACTATGTGTCGGCATCGCGCGATTTTCGTGGCTTCATCCAGAAATATCCGAGCGATGCGCTGACACCCAACGCGTTCTACTGGCTCGGCGAGTCGTACTACGCCACGATGAATTATCCGGTAGCCGTCGAGGCGTTCCAGCATCTGCTGACTCAGTTTCCGCAAAGTGAAAAGGCACCCGACGCCTTGCTCAAGCTCGGCTACTGCCAGATCGAGCTGAAGCAGGTACCGCAGGCCAAGGCGACGCTGACCGCGGTAGGCAGCAAGTATCCAGGCTCCAAGGCGGCTAGCCTGGCCAAGGAACGGCTGCGCCAGATCCAGCAGTCCTCGGCCAACTGAGGCCGTCGCGGTGAGTGCTGAAAATGCTCGCGTGGTCTCTGCCACGCCAGCCTCGCCGGTCGCCGAGCGGCTGCGCATCACCGAAATTTTCCATTCGATCCAGGGCGAGGCAGACGCCATCGGCTGGCGCACGGTGTTTGTGCGCCTTACCGGTTGCCCGTTGCGCTGCGTGTGGTGCGATACCGAGTATTCGTTCTACGGCGGCGACTGGCACGCGATCGACGACATTCTCGCCGAGGTCGCCAGACACGGCGTGAGGCATGTGTGCGTTACCGGCGGCGAGCCGCTGTCGCAGAAGCGTTGCCTGATCCTGCTGAAAAAACTCTGCGATGCCGGCTACGACGTGTCGCTGGAAACTTCCGGCGCGATCGACGTGGCCCCGGTCGATCCGCGCGTGCGCAAGGTCATGGATCTGAAGGCACCCGATTCCGGTGAGAGCGGGCGCAATCTCTGGTCGAACCTCGGTCACCTGCTGCCGCACGATCAAATCAAGATCGTGATCGCTAGCCGCACCGACTACGAATGGTCGCGCGCGATGCTGGAGGAGCACGCGCTGGCGCAGCGCTGCATGGTGCTATTTTCGCCCGTGCACGGTGCAGTGGAGCCGCGCGAGTTGGCCGAGTGGATCATCGAAGACAAGCTGCCGGTGCGGTTCCAGCTGCAGCTGCACAAGCTGCTATGGGACGACGCGGCTGGCAAATGACTGTGCGTCGCTCATGAGAGAGACGATCGACAAGCGGCCATCCGTGGCCGCACGCTTCAAGAAAATCCGCGCTGTGGCCATGTTGCCGCAAGCGAAAGGAAACCCCGCGCCGGCCTGTGCTGCCGGTGGCGTTTATGGCCGGTGACCGGTCAACTTCGTGTGGAACATCTCATGTCAGAAAAATCTTTACCTCGCGCCGTCGTGCTGGTCTCCGGTGGTATGGACTCGGCGGTCACCATCGCGCTGGCGCGCGAGCAGGGCTATCAGGTGCACGCGCTCAGTGTGGCCTACGGGCAGCGTCACAGCTCCGAGCTAGCTGCCTCCGCGCGCGTGTCGAGCATGCTTGGCGCGGTGGAGCACAAAACGGTTACGGTGGATTTGCGCAGCATCGGTGGCTCCGCGCTGACCGCCGATATCGACGTGCCGCTGGACACCGTGGATAACACCGATATCCCGGTAACGTATGTGCCGGCGCGCAACACCATCATGCTGTCGATCGCGCTGGGCTGGGCCGAGGTGCTCGGCTCAAGCGACATCTGGTGCGGCGTCAACGCGGTGGATTATTCCGGCTATCCGGACTGTCGTCCCGCTTTTATCGAAGCCTTCGAAACGCTGGCCAATGTGGCGACCAAGGCCGGCGTCGAAGGTGCGGGTATCCGCATCCACGCGCCGCTGATGCGCATGGGCAAGGCCGATATCGCGCGCGAAGGTGAGCGCCTGGGCATCGATTTTTCCGCGACCGTCAGCTGCTACAACGCCGATAGCGACGGCCGCGCCTGCGGCCATTGCGACGCCTGCCGGTTGCGCGCGCAGGGCTTTCGCGACGCCGGTCTGACCGATCCCACTCGCTACGTGTGACCGTCTGTCTGCTTGTGCCCACGCGCCCCAGCCCGTAAAATTGTGGGCTGGCTTTCGCTAGTCGGGTCGTTAGCTCAGTTGGTAGAGCAGTAGACTTTTAATCTATTGGTCCCGGGTTCGAATCCCGGACGACCCACCATATCGACGTGCAAGCTTCAGCTGCAGAGCCCGCTACCAAGCGGGTTTTGTCATTTTTGTGGTCGCAAAAAACGTCAGCGCATTTCAGCGACGTTCCCGGCATTTGATGATATTTCTGCGGTGCCCTCGCCTTAGGTGCGGCTCTAGCCGTTTTTCATCGGCGCGGTTGTGCCAGGCACCGTCAATGCAGACGGTGAACCTTGCGCTGGTTGGCTTAGACGAGTTGTTGCTACACGAAACACAACGCTGGTGCCGCAATGGAATGGGCCATGTGTGATAACCACTTGGCCCATTCCACGAGCTTCATACTGATGAGCGCATGAGATATCGGTCAGGAGTCACTGCCCGCTAGCGCCACATGGAGGACAGTCCAGAGGGGTCGCAGGAGGCGTCGCGTGTGTGGTTGTTGCCTTCGGCGATGTCTTGGCGATGGCCGTCCATACGGTGCTGCCATCGCTCTGGTAGCGAGCCGTCAGCTGTACCTCGTTATCCTGATAGACGGTGACTGCCGGCGCGGTGTTGTTCAGTGCTGCTGCCAGCGGTTTTGTCGGGGTGGACACTCGCTGGGCATCGGCACCGAGCGGGAGCACGAGAAAATAGCCGTCAGCAGTGGCCAGCGTCGCACGCACTGTACCGACCAGATCATTGACCTGGATATATTTGACCTTGTCCCGCACGAATGCGTAGACGCGCCAGCCGGGTGCTGCACTGACATTCGTCATCTGCGGCCACGACTGCCCCAAACTCGGCGGTGGCTGAGGCGCTCCGGCCTGCCCCTGTGCCATGCACGGCAGCGCCACGATGCCGGTGATCAGTCCCACCAGTAATGATGTACGCCGTGCACTGTGTCGAATCATGGTGTCACCTCTGTTTGGTAAGTCACATTTAACCGTCTTGTATCGAAGAATTCTATAGCGCTGTCGTTCGGCACGTCGCGTCATCTAAGGCCTTACGCCGCGCGGGCAGTGGGTCGATTTTTATGTTCGGCGTATACCGAATCCGGCTTGATGTCCGGTGTATCCAATAACGACACGCTGACGCGCTGCTGCCGCCTGTTAGAGCGCAACCTGCCTTGGTAGAGGCTCGCACGATCTCGCATACCGGCAAGATCCAGGCCCATGGCGCCCAGTCGGGACAAGAGCAAATGACTGCTTTTGGGTAACGCGATCAGCAGGGGCGGCGCCGCTGGCGGTTCGGGTTCGCCGACCACGGTCAGCATGGCCCATGGAATATTGCGCATTGGACCCACCATGGCCACGCGAACCTGGAGACGAATACACGGTGTGGCGGGCGATTGCATCAGCGTATAAGCCACCGCTTCGCAGGCCAGCCGATAAAGCGTCCACTGCGCCCCTGGCGTCAGCAGGGCCACCCGCTCCGATACGTGGTTATCGAACGTGACGCCATATTCTTCCATGGCATCGGCGATTGCGCCGGCCCGGAGCGCCGTCAGCAGCCCCAGGCGCGGCCATTTCCAGGGCGCGGGAAGAAAGCTTTCCTGCACCGAGGACGAGAAGCGCCGGACCAGAACCAACAGCGTGCGAAAGTAGTGCAGCTCTTTTTCCGGAAGCACGCCGCGCACGCGTTCTAACAGGCGGTCATAGCCCTCCTGCATATATTCGTTGGCATGCCCCTGCATTTCCATGCCCCGGCGCAGGCGCAGTTCGCCCTGATGGATTTCGCGCTGTGCCGCCTGCCGCACTTGCGTATGGTCAGTCGCCAGCTTCTGTTCCTGCTCATTGAGCGAGTTGATCTTCGCCCCCAGAGGCAGCAGCACCGAGAGAAAAATCGCCATGAAGTTCTGGGCGTTGATGATCCCGGGATCGTACTGTGCGGGCATGCTCAGCATAATTCCTATGCTCGCGGCAGTACCGCCCACGGCCGCGCCTTGCCAACCGTAGCGCACGGCCATCCATGCCACAGGCAAAAACAGGGCCATGCGTGCCGCTTGCCGCCACATGTCGCCCGCTACGCCCGCGCCCATAGCCGTTAGCAGCCCGACACAGGACAAACCCAACACAACGCCCTCGAGTAACAGCCGGCTGTGTCCCATTTCCCGTAACAGACTGCGCCAGGAATCTGCCCGGCGAGTGGCTTCGTGAACAGCGAGTGCCAGTGGCACGACTGTCAGGCAGCCGAGATAGTTTCCCAACACGTAGCGCGGTGCCCAGAGCCTGATCAGCGCAGGGCCGTTCTGCCCCGGCAGAAAGGTCAACGCGTATTGCCATGTGCCGTCTGCGGCTGTGAGCAAAGCAAAGGCGAATACGCAGCCTAGCAGCGCCACCATATGCTTGGCGCTGACCGATTCAAGTAAATACTTGCCGGATATGGCGCCGGGCAGATGCTCACGCAGCGGCCAAGCAACAATCATGGCAAATGCCGATATCGGAATAAGATGTATTAATGATCCGCCCCAGCCGTACTGGCCAAAACAGGCATAGGCGCCTGGGATCAATGCCATCACGTTGGCAAGTAGCAGGGCTGTCCATAAACGGCGCGGCAGCAGCAACACGCCGCCGAGCCAGATTCCAGCCTGAGGCATCCAGTGAGCGAAATAGACTAGTGATAGATGGCGCACCAAGAGGTACGCCCCGCAAAAGAATACGGCGACGAGCAATTGCTGCTGCCACGGTATCCTCATCCCCTTAAGCATGCCGGTCTTCCTCCGTTGAATGAACGGGTCTTGCACCAAATCCATGCTGCCGATAGGTCAGAGCTCTCTGAAAACCGGCAAACGTCGTCATTTCCCTTGGACTCAGTTAGCCTGCCGTCGCCTATCGTGTCAATGCGAAATAGTCCTAAGCGGCTACGGTGCTGGATCGTTTTGCAAGGTACTGACGCCCTTAGGGTAAGCCGCTTCAGTCTGTGGGCCCGTCGGTCTTCCGATAGCGTCGCGTGACCCGCTCGATCAATAGCGGCAGCAGCGCCAACGCTGCCAGTGCGCCCAGTGGTAGTAGCACTTCCCGGTGCATGAAAAGATCCATGCTGAAGCTGGAACTCTCGCTGAGCACGGTGCCAATGCCGGCACCGATCGAGGTTTCAAAAATCAGCGTAATGGTGCCGCCCAGCCAAGTCGCACCGATAAACAGCCACAGCGGGCAGCGCAGCCAGGCGAGCCCGACGGTGACGGGACCGAACGGCAGAATCGGCAGAAAGCGCAGGAATAGCGTGTAACTCACCGGGTGGCGCTCGAACCCGTGGTGCAGTTTCGCCACGATCGCCGGCGGCCTATGGCTGCCGCTGCCAAAGGCATAGCGGCTGGCGAGGAAGAGGATCAGCGAACCCAGCGTCAGCGCTATTGACGAACATAGGGTGCCTTCGACGACGCCGAAGGCAAAGCCGCCGGCGAGGATGACGATGATCATGCCGGGAATGCCGGTACACGTGGTCAGCGTCAGCAGGCCGATGAAAACCAGCCGACTCATCCAGGGGTGCGCGGCGATGTGCGCATGGATCTGGACTTGATGCGCGACCAGCCGCTGTGGCGTAAACCGATCGAGTGCGCCCGACGCAAACAGCACGATACCGGCCAGTATCAGCAGGATCAGCGGCAGCGAGGCGCGCAGGCGATTCAATACGGCGTACCGCTGGCGCCGTACTCGGCCAGCACCGCGCGCGCCCGATCGCGCAGAATGTCGCGACGCACGGCGATGCCGCGACGCTCCAGTTCGCCGATCCAGTCGTCCGGCAGCGGGCCTTCGTCGAATTCGGTGAGTTCCTCGACGTCGTCGGCGCGGGCGCCGATCAGCAGCTCGTCAATGCCGGCCCAGACCGTGGCGCCGTAGCACTGGCAGCAGGGCTGTGCGCTGGTGGCCAGCACATAGCGGCCGCCGTTCTGGTTCAGGCGCTGCTGCGTCAGGCGCTGTTGCGCCACCATCAGCGCCATGATTTCCGCGTGGGCGACCGAGCAGCTTTGCGGTACGACGCGGTTGACACCGATGGCAATCAGACGTCCATTCGCCGCATCGAAAACGGCTGCTCCGAAGGGGCCACCGCTCTGCTCGGCCACGTTGCGACGCGACAGTTCGATCGCCAGCCCGACGCGATCTTCGTCACTGACGTAAGGCCGGCCGAGGTCGACAACATCGCCCATCCAGGGCGGCAAAGTCAGATGGATCTGCAGTGGCAGCATCGCGCGCCCTCCGTCTACTGACCAGCTTGCCTCGCCCAGGCGTCACGCAAGGTGACAGTGCGGTTAAATACCGGTTTCGCCGGCTGATGGTCGATGCGGTCGGCGACAAAATAGCCCAGGCGCTCGAACTGGAAGCGCTGTTCCGGCGCCACGTTCGCCGCCGCCGGTTCCAGCCACGCGTGCACCACGCGCTTGGCCTGCCGGTTGATGTGCTCGAGCCAGGTCTTGCCGTCTTCCTCGCTTTCGGGCGCGGCGACATTGAACTGGCGATCGTAGATGCGCACTTCTGCGGCGACGGCGTGCTTGGCGCTGACCCAGTGGATCGTGCCCTTCACCTTGCGATCGGCGCCGGCCATGCCGTGGCGCGTTTCCGGATCGAGCGTGCAACGCAGCTCGATCACGTTGCCGTCGCCGTCCTTGATCATCTGTTCGCACTTGATGATGCCGACGCCGCGCAGGCGCACCTCGCCGTCGGGCTTCAGGCGATGAAAACCCTTTGGTGGGATTTCGGCGAAATCCTCACGTTCGATCCACAGCGCGGGCGAAAAGGGCACGTCGCGCTGACCGAAACTTTCGTCCTTCGGATGATTGGCAAAGCGCAGCGTCTCTTCGTGATCGGCGGGCAGGTTGGTGATCACCAGCTTGAGCGGATCAAGTACGGCCATGCGCCGCGCCGCGGTGACGTCGAGGTCTTCGCGGATGCAGTTTTCCAGAATCGCGTAGTCGATCACGCTGTTCTGCTTGCTCACGCCCACGCGCTCGATCAGCAGGCGCAGCCCGGCCGGTGTGAAGCCCCGGCGACGCAAGCCGCGCAGCGTGTTCATGCGCGGATCGTCCCAGCCATCGACGAAGTTTTCCGCAACCAGCTGTGCCAGCTTGCGCTTGCTGGTGATGCAGTAGCTGAGGTTGAGG
>CAIKJM010000496.1 GCA_903827735.1 uncultured Rhodanobacter sp.
GGAGCCGGCGTCGGACACGCCGAAATCATCGCCGCCCATGTCGCCGTTGCCGGGCCGCTCTTCGAGACCGTTGTCGACTGGCAATACGCCGCGATCGCTTTCACCACGACGGTCGCCGTCGAGGAAGTGATGCGCGATTTCCTCGCCGGCCACCACACCGGCGCCGACGGCCAGTCCGCTGGCGAGCCCACCAACGATGCCCGAACCCATACCGCCGCCGGCCGGCGGTGCGCCATAGCCATAGCCGCCGACTCCGCCCATTGCACCGGGCGACTGCGGATAGCTCAGCGGCGCAGGCGCAGCACTACGACGACGCATGATCATCCACAGCACGGCGAGGCCACCGAAAATCATCAGCGCCAGACCCCAGGGGAACGCGGCATGCGGCGCCACTGCGAGCGGCACCGCGCCGCTGTTGCCGCGCGCGGCCGCGGTCGACGATTCGCCGAGTTCGTTCTGCAGCGCGGCGACCGACTGCGCCTTGGCGAACGGCAGGCCGGGTTCGAGCCGTTCGGCGGTTGCGAGTTCGGTGCGCGCTTGCGCTGCACGACCCTGTTTGGCGTACAGCTCCGCCGAGACGTAGTGCGCCTTGGCGCTTTCTGGATGATCGCGCAGCACCTGCGCCATCATCTGTTGCGCTTGGTCGAGATGACCGGCTTCCGCAGCCGAGTAGACCTGCGCCAGGGTTGGATCGGCATCGGCCAGGGCGGTGCCGCCGATGCACAGTGCAGCAGCGAGCATCAGCGATTTTGCGGTGTTGTTGCGGGCAAGCTTGAGCACGGATTCACTCCTTTGAAAAGACGCGCCGGACCAGCTGTTCGTCACGGCGTTAAGACAGCTTGCCGCGGCCGCGTGACAGACGCTCGACAGACCCATCAAGCCTGGGGGCGACCTGGGCGGTTTTAAAGATGCGCCCTGCGTGGCGCGCTTGAAAGCGCGGTGTAGCTGTGAGAGTAAAGCATCGTTTGACCAGGCTAAATGTTTTATGCGAAATCCGTACATCGGTCATGGCCAGTGACGAGCGAAGTTCGTCCGAACTTTTTCATAACCAAGCAGCAGCCAACTTCGCTGTGACAGGCGCCGGCCGAGAATCGCCGGCAATTTCGCCGCTTTGTGCCTACAAACGGAGCTCTCCAAGGCCGAAGCGAGGTAGAGCCTAGAACCTGATGATGGTCTAAAGTTTCTAGTTGGCCCGGATATATGATACATATAATATAATCGGTGCATGCCAAGGAAGCTTTGGCTGAGTAACTTGTCTGTTTCGTCTCGATTCGTACCGAGGTATGCCCATGAGACCCGAAAGGACAAACGCATCGAGACTACAGTCGCCCTCGTCACGGGCGGTTCGCCCGAAATGGGGCTTCACGGCCGGCCGAACTGCGGACCAGCTGCGTTTGCTGCACGCGTTCGCACCCGCCGACGTGCTCGACGCCGGTGTTCGCAAGGAGCTCCATCTTGAGCGGGTGCGAGCGCAATCGCTCATCGTCTCGCCACACAGTCATCACACATCTCACCACACGAGCATCGATCATGGCCGATTCGACCCCGCCTGAAACCACGCTGTTGACGAGTCCGCTGCGCCTTCCCAATGGCAGCGTCATTCGCAATCGTCTCGCGAAGGCAGCCATGAGCGAAACCCTGGCCACGTTCGCCAATGCGCCCACGCTCAAGCTCGTCGAGTTGTA
>CAIKJM010000497.1 GCA_903827735.1 uncultured Rhodanobacter sp.
CCGACCACGCCAAGCGGCTCGTGGAACTGATAGGACACCGTGTCGTTGTCGATCTCGCCCATCGAGCCTTCCTGCGCGCGGATGCAGCTGGCGAAATAGCGAAAGTGGTCGATCGCCAGCGGCACGTCGGCGTTGAGCGTTTCGCGAATCGGTTTGCCGTTGTCCCAGGTCTCCGCGTAGGCGATGACCTCGAGGTTCTGCTCCATGCGATCGGCGATCAGATTGAGGATGCGCGCGCGCTCGGTGACCGAGGTCTTGCCCCAGGCCTCCTTGGCGGCGTGCGCGGCATCGAGTGCGGCTTCCACGTCGTCCTTATCGGAGCGCGGAATCTCGCAGAACGGATGCCCGGTGATCGGGGTGATGTTGTCGAAATATTTGCCGCCCTTCGGCTCCACCCACTGGCCGCCGATGAAGTTGCCGTAGCGCTGCTTGAAGGGAACCTGCACGGCGAGATGCTGCTGCTCGAGCTTGGTCATGGATTGGCACTCCGCGTCTGGGAAAGGTAGAGACGTAAGAGCAGAAGCCATGCCAGCTGGCGAGAAAATTTTTTCATGCTGCGCCGTGCCAACGCACTGCGCCACGCCAAGTCCGGGAAAAATTCCCTAATCGCTGCAACGCAGCAAGCGGCGAAGCCCTGCGGTCATTGCACTTTGCACCGGCGTGTGTTTTGTATCGAAACACCACTTGCGGAGGTGTCGCATATTGCGACACATGAGACCCACCATGCGGCATCCCGGTTTCACCGAATCGATCAATACCGCGCGTCGCAGCTTTTTCGACAGCGGAGCCGAACCGCGCGGACTGGTGTCCGAAACCATCCTGGCCTCCTGGCGACGCTGCCGCATGCAGGGGCTGGTGGCCGATGCGCAACCGAGCGTGACGCTGGTCGAGCGGCACCAGCTGGATGAGATGCAGGAACAGCACGAAGCACTGTGCCGCCTGTGCCGCCCGGAGCTGGAAGCGCTGTACGCCAGCGCCAACCACGCGGGCAGCATCGTGGTGCTTACCTCACCGAATGGCTTCATTCTCGACGCGCTGGGCAATGCGGATTTTCTGGACAAGGCCGCGCGCGTCTCGCTGCGGCCAGGCGCGCCGTGGAGCGAAGCCGCTACCGGCACCAACGCGATCGGCACCGCGCTGATCGAGCGGCGCGCCATTGAAGTGCGCGGCGGCGAACACTATTACGCGCCGCACAAGGTATTGAGCTGCTCGGCTTCACCGATTTTCGATCCGCACGGTGAAGTGGTTGGCGTGCTCGATCTGTCCGGCGAGTCGTCTTCCCATCATCTGCACGCGCTGGGCATGGTGCAGCTCGCTGTGGAGCAGATCGAACATCGATTGTTCGAAAGCGATTTCGACGGCGCCGATATCGTGCGTATCCAGCCGGACGCGGCGCTGCTTGGTACCGCACGCGAGGGCATGCTGGTGTTCGAGGCGCACAAGCTGGTCGCCGCCAACCGCCACGCCCTGCGCCTGCTCGGCATGGACTGGAGCGAGCTGGGAAAACGCCGCTACGACGAGCTTTTTGCTTCTGCACTGCCGCGCCCCGGCAGCGTGGCCGGCATGCGCTGCCAGAGCGGCGAGATGGTGCACGCGCGTCGCGATATGCCTCGGCAAATCAGTGCGCCCTCACGTACTCCGCAAAGCACGCACGTGCAGCGCAGCACGCACGTAAAACCGCTGCGTTCCCCGGCACCGGTTTTTTCGGCGACGATGAATGAAGCGATCGATCGCAGCGTGCGCCTGCTCGATGCCGATATTCCGCTGCTGTTGCAGGGCGAGACGGGCACCGGCAAGGAAGTGGTAGCGCGCGAACTGCATCGCCGCAGCGCGCGCGCCGGTGCGCCCTTCATTGCGGTGAACTGTGCCGCCCTGCCCGAAAGCCTGATCGAGTCGGAGCTGTTCGGCTATCTGCCCGGTGCGTTTACCGGCGCCCGCCGCGACGGCTCGCCCGGCCTGCTGCGCGAAGCCGACGGCGGCACGCTGTTTCTCGACGAGCTCGGCGACATGCCGCTGGCGATGCAAAGCCGGCTGCTGCGCGTGCTGCAGGAGCGCGAGGTCACCCCGCTCGGCGGCAGCCGCGCGCATCCGATCGATGTGACCGTGATCGCAGCCACGCATCGCGACCTTGCCGCAGCGGCCGAGCGCGGTGAATTTCGCTCCGATCTGTATTACCGCATCGCACAGTCGACCTTGCGCCTGCCGGCGCTGCGCGAGCATGTGGATCTCGCGTCGGTGATTGAGCAGCTGTGGCGGGCACTCGGTGGTGACCAGATTCCGATGCACCTGCATCCGGAGCTGGTCCAGGATCTGGCGGCCCGCCGCTGGCCGGGCAATCTGCGACAGCTGGTGGGTCTGTTGCGCAGCCTGATGGCGCTCGGCGACGTCGGATCGGTGCTGACCCGGCGCGATCTGCCGGACGAGCTGCAGAGGCAGAGCGGCACTTCTGCGCCATCGCTGCCGCACGGCAACCTGTCCGGCAGCCTGGAGTCGATCGAGCTGCACGCCATCGACGAGGCCATCGCAACCTGCGACGGCAACGTGGCGGCGGCGGCGCGCAAGCTGGGCGTCAGCCGCAGCACGATTTATCGGCGGCTGGCCCAACACGGCGCGGATTGAATTAGCGCCCGTTAGCGACTCCCCGGCGCTAGCTGAAAGCCCTAGCGCATGCGGCCTTCGGCATTGCCGGCCCTGGCGCTGTCGAGTATTTCCGGATACGGAAATTCCAGCCCCAGGAGCTGGCGCATATCGGGGCTCGCCTGCGCGATGAACTCGGCCGGCAGCGCCGCCGGCAGGTTTTCCATCGGCTTGACCCACTTGGGCAGGTACTGGATCAGGATCGCCGAGCGATCCTTCGAAGAAAGATTGGGCATGGCGCAGTGCCATACCGCGCCGAAGAAGATCACCGTGTCGCCAGGCTCGCCCAGCATGCGTTCGCAGCGATCGTAGAAACGGTCGCTCTCGACCGGATAGTGCAACTCGCGCTGCGAACCCGGCACGTACGCCGTCGCACCAGTTTCCACCGTAAAGGGATCGAGCATGATGGTGGCCTGCGCATTGAGCGGGAAGCTCGCGTTGAGCCGGGCCGGATGCGTCAGCGGCGAGTGGTAGTCCCAGTAAGGATAATCGATATGCGGCTCCTGCCCCGGGCCGCCGGGCAGGATGCGGTTGGCCGCGATTGAGCCCATGGTGAAACCGCTGCCAAGAAAAGCGCGCATCACCTGCATCAGCAGCGGGTGCGCCGCCATGCGCGAGAACACGTCGCCCTTGGCCAGCAGGTTCCACACGCGCCGCTGCAGATCGATGGTGCCGGCCTTGCCGGCGGCGCCCTGGAAATGCGTGACCTTGGGCGCGGACGATTCGGACTCGCGCATCACCACCTCGCGCGCCTGCGCGATGTCGGCCGCCGAAAACAGGCCGCGCACGGTCACCGCGCCGGAGCCATCGAACAGCTCGCGCACGGTGGCGTCGACGTCGAGATGAGCGGCGTCGACGATGGTCGATCCGGCAAAGACAGCAGGTGCACGAGCAGTGAGTGCAGACACGGGGCGTTCCTCTAGCTGGAAAAATGGGTGGTCGAAGCGATC
>CAIKJM010000498.1 GCA_903827735.1 uncultured Rhodanobacter sp.
CGCTGTACCAGTCTGGATTTGAATGACGTGAGACGACTCTTATCTCCAAAAAGCGTCGTCGGGAAAGCTATCGATCCGACTCGCAGTGCGGGACATATCGTTTTTGAATAGGTCGATAGATAAAAAACGCAACCTTCTTCGTCCAACGCATACATGGTTTCAACAGGATTACCCTTATATCTGAACAATCCGTACGGGTTGTCCTCAAGGATTGCTACCTCATGCTTAGCACAAACGTCTATTATCGAAAGACGTTGCTTCTTGTCGATCACCTGCCCTGTCGGGTTGTCGAAGTCCGGGACCAAATATAGAGCCTTTGCTTTGAGACCCGACTTGCTTAGTTGATTGCAAGCCAGCGAAATAGCTTCGGCCAAATCATCAGAACTTTTGTCAATGGGGACCGTCCTGATTCCAAAAGCGTCTGCGGCTCCAGTAATTCCGATATAGCAAGGATTGCACGTGAGGAGAACGTCACCCTGCTCCTGGCACAGTTCAGCGAGGCAAAGGGCTAACGCTTCCTGGCACCCGGATGTGATCGCCAAGCCGTCCGCCTCGCAATGCACTCCATCGTCCAGCTGGATCTGCCGGCAAACCAGCTCATTGATGGATCCGGACGTGCCGCCGTATTGAAAGAGCTCCGAGCGGGAGCGTTCTCCTACAACGGATTGGCGATGCCCCTGAAAGACATCAATCAGTTTCCTGACATAGTCCGGACTCAGTACCTCGAATGTCTGGCTCGCTGGCCTTCCCGCGGCGAATGAAATCGCGTCAGGAAACCTAATCATTGCCTCATTCAAAAAATTCATCACATCCGAGTGCGAGCGATCTGCCATAGACTACGTCCTTCGCCAGAACAATGTTTAGGTTCAATATTTTCCAGAGCTTTCAAGCTGCTCAAAGAGCTGTTGAATATTGGAATCCAGAAATTGTTCTTCCCCGTCCCGGTGGATGACTTCGAAGCTCAGCCCAGTCGTTTCACAACGAGTAGAGAACGACTGCGTCAGTCCAGCCCCCCTAATAACATTGGTGTCAAATCCCAAGCCGCGTTCTTTCAGGCGCATGACAGTCTCGTCTACATCGTCAACCTCAAACGCGATGTGTGCAACGCCTACGCCATAGTGCTCCACGAGTTGCGAGACCTGAGAGCCTGGCTCGGTTCCCTTGCAAAGGACGAACTTTATTCCCGAGAGCTCGAGTTCGGCCGACAGCATGCCTGTCTTTTCGCCCTTGATATGATGTCGTCGTTTGAGAGTAAATCCAAGCACATCGCGAAACATAACAATGGCCGCCTCGAGGTCCGTCACGGCTAGCGCTATGTGGTCGATTCGCCTAAATTCTGTTGCATGCTCTTCGTCACTATGCGCGGTTCCGGCTGACGCGAGGTCGGAAACGTTCGAATCCATTTTTCCCTGCACAACGTGCTCCCAATTCCAAGAGTCCAACCGACGCGGTGTGCTGCACGCACTTTGCCTGTGCCGTGCAGAGCACCATTAGTACACTAAGACCTGGCTGCTTCGCAAGGCAGCAACCTAACAATAAGGTCATTGATCTTTCTTTACACTCGATCCAATAACACACTCTTCCAGAGTGTCTGCGGCGGAGCGCCTACATTCGTAAGCGTCCGGTCAACAAACCTCTTTTTTAGAGGCCCCATTCGCCGACGCACGCGTCCGGAAGCGACCATCTTGCTCGATCGACTGCTTCGTCGCCAACGCATTCTCGGAACCGGCAATCACAGTTACTGCTTGCGGAACCATGTAAGCCACATCCAGAAGGATAAACACGCCTTCATCATCTTGAACTTAATTTATGCTGATAGAGCATGCAGTATGGGAAGCGCGTGCCGCGCAATAGCTCGCAAAATTTATTGGCTGTAGCGAAAGTAGCTCGTGCTCGCACTCGAGAAAACATTTTCGCGTCGGCGCCATGCTGATGCGCGCGTCAGCCATGCCCATCCACTGTGCATCGCGCCGGCACCATAGGACCAAGGGCGCTCCTCAAATGAAGGTCTTCGTAAGATCGTGTGGATTGCTTGGCCGAATCAATCATTACGGAAATGTTCGGCGGATCTTGCTCACAGCG
>CAIKJM010000499.1 GCA_903827735.1 uncultured Rhodanobacter sp.
GCATACAGCGCCTCGGCACCGGTCAGCGCCAGCACCACGCCACCCAGCGCGATGAAACCCTGGAAGCCGTGCAACTCGAAAAACCGAATGCCATACCAGGGATTGAGCGCCAGCAGCACGTGCGGGTTGCGCAGAATCATGTGCACGCCGAGCAGCGCGATCACCACAAACCACACCACCATGATCGGCCCGAACAGCCGCCCCACGTGCTCGGTGCCGCGGCGCTGGATCGCAAAAAGAACCAGCAGGATGACCAGCGTGATCGGCACCACCCAGCTGGCCATGTGCGGCGCAACGACTTTGACGCCCTCCACCGCCGACAGCACCGAAATCGCCGGCGTAATGACGCCGTCCCCGTAGAAAAGCGACGCGCCGAAAATACCCAGAATCGCCAGCACCCAGCGCAGGTTCGGCCGGTCGCGCACGCTGCGCTGGGCCAGCGCCATCAGCGCCATGATGCCGCCCTCACCCTTGTTGTCGGCGCGCATGATGAAGACGACGTACTTCAGCGACACCACCAGAATCTGCGCCCAGAAAATCAGCGACAGCACGCCGAAGATGCTTTCCGGCGTCGGCTTCATGCCGTCGTGGGTCAAGGTGACCTGAAGCGTGTAAAGCGGGCTGGTGCCGATATCGCCGTAAACCACGCCGATCGCACCCAGCGCGAGCACGGCGAGCCGGCGACGCATATCGGTCGTGCCGTCGCCCTGCGGTATTGCCTGAGTCACGGAATCAACCTCCCAAAGCGGCGCGCAGCGCCTTGCGAATAATGGCCTCGGCGTTGTCGCCGTCGGCCGCCACTTTTTGTACCAGCCGCGTTACTTCGGCCGGCTTGTAACCGAGCTGCTGCAGCGCCACCGTGGCTTCGCCCGCCGCATCCAACGGCACGTCAACGCCGCCAATGCGCGTGCCAGGCACGCTGGTGAGTCCGTCGACGCGATCACGCAGTTCGACCACGATGCGCTCGGCCGTTTTCTTGCCGATGCCGGGAATCTTGGTCAGCGCGACTACGTCGCCGGTCTGCACCAAACGCGCAAAATGGTCGGTGGAGACGCCGGACAGCACCGCCAGCGCGATCTTGGCGCCGATGCCGCTGACCTTTTGCAGGCTGCGGAACAGCACGCGCTCGGATTCGTGCATGAAGCCGTACAGCGCGACGCTGTCTTCCTTGACCGCGTAATGCGTGAGCAGGGTTACTTCCCTGCCGGTGGCCGGCAGGTCGTAGATGGTCGACATCGGCGCTTCCAGCTCGTACCCGATGCCACCGACTTCAATCATCAGCCACGGCGGCTGCTTGGAAATGAGAATGCCGCGAAGACGACCGATCATCGCCCGCGGATCTCGCTGCTCGCCACATCACCGATCGTGATATCGGTTGCGGCATCGAAGAGGTTCATCGGCGACGTCTCCAGGCGGTACGTGGAATGCCGACGCGAGCCAGGCTGGCCCGCGTGTGGGCGTGTGTCACAGCGATCGCCAGCGCGTCCGCCGCATCGGCCTGCAGCGGACCTTTGATTCCCAGCAAGATACCGATCATGTGCTGCACCTGAGTCTTGTCGCTGCGACCGCTGCCCACGACGGATTTTTTCACTTCCGTGGCGGCGTATTCATGCACTTCGATGCCCCGACTGACGATGGCGCAGATCGCCGCACCGCGCGCCTGGCCGAGCTTCAGCGCTGAATCCGGATTGCGCGCCATAAACACGCGCTCAATGCCGCACTCCGCCGGCTGGTGTGTGGCGATGATGTCACACAGTTCGTCAAAGATGCGTTTCAGCCGCAGCGGAAACGTGGCCTCGTCCGCTACCGCCAGCGCACCGTGAAAAACATGACTGAGCTTGCCAACGTCATCCACATCGATGATGCCGATGCCGGTGCGCTGGCTGCCTGGGTCGATGCCGATGATGCGTGTCATAAAAGGCGGCTCACAGAAACGGGAACGGCATCGTGTTCCAGGCGTTTGAGCGCGGCGGCGGGAGCGCCCACCGGCAGGCGGCGCTTACGGATGAGCCTCGGCCGGCAGCAGTGCGTTGTGATACACGTCGTGCACGTCGTCTAGCTCTTCGAGCCAGTCGATCAGATCGAGCAGGGTTTCCTGCGCATCGGCCGGCACCGCGCTGCGATTGGCCGGACGCATCACAACCTCGGCGCGCGCCGGCGTCAGGCCGGCCGCAGAAAGCGCCCGCTGCACGACGTCGAGACTATCCGGCGCGCAGAGCACGCTGCTCTCGCCCGCCTCGTTGATCACGTCGTCCGCGCCCGCTTCCAGCGCCGCCTCGAGAATCTTCTCCTCCAGCGCCTCGTCACCCTCCGTCACGAAGACCAGTTCGCCGCAGCGGCGAAACTGAAACGCCACCGAACCGCTGGTGCCCAGATTGCCGCCGTGCTTGGTCAGCGCATGGCGCACGTCGGCAACGGTGCGCACCGGGTTGTCGGTGACGCAGTCGATGATGAACGCGATGCCGGCCGAGCCGTAGCCCTCGTAGCGCATCTCGTGCATTTCGGCGCCGCCGTCGGCACCGGAGCCGCGCTTGATCGCGCGATCGATGGTGTCGCGCGTCATGTTCGCCGCCAGCGCTTTGTCCACCGCCGAACGCAGCCGGGCGTTATCGGCCGGATCGGCCACACCGGCGCGCGTGGCCACGGTGATTTCGCGAATCAGTTTGGTAAACACCTTGGCGCGCTTGGCGTCTTCGACGCTCTTGCGACCTTCGATGGACGGACCTCTACCCATGACGATTCCTGCGCTGCGCGGATGAACAAGCCGGCGATTTTAGCGCAAGCCGGGCGCAACGCCGCAAAAGCCTTGGCAAATCGGCGGCCACGCTCACACCGGGGGCCCGAAAGCGGTGCCTGCCTGCAGGACTTCGCGCTTGGCAAAGGAGCCCTGGCGCAAAAAGCGGCCGCTGTACTGGGCCACATCCGCCGAAAAAAGGAGGCCGGTATGGCTGGTGTCGACCACGCAGTGGTCGGCAAGACCCGGCAGCCGGGTTTCCTCTACCGCGACGGTACCGTCATGCTCGCCTTCGATATTGGCCAGCACAGCACCCAGGCCGATCGGCGTGCGGCCGGCGATCATGCCGACCTCGCGCGCGCCGTCCCAGTGTTCGAAGCCGCGTTCCAGCAGTTCGCGATTGTGCCCCAGCAGAACCTCACTGCCGCGGCCCCAGCGTGCAAAGCCGCGTGCCGCCGCGCTGCCCATCAGCGGTGACCCAAGGCAAACGATGCGACCGGCCGGCAGCTCGCCCTCATGACAGACCTGCAGCGCCAACAGTCCGCCCAGGCTGTGCCCGACCAGATGCACAGACACCGAATCTTCGGCGAGCTGCTGCATGTGCGCATGCAGGCGGCTGAGAATGCGTTCCTGCGAATTGGCCACGCTCATATAGTCGAAACGGTGGACCCGGAAGCCCTGCTCGATCATCCGCCGATGCAGCATGGCCAGCGCGAATCCGCGCATCCACAGGCCGTGCAGCAGGATGACATGTTCGGTCATGGGACACGGTTCGATGAAATGGGCGGGAGTCGCCGCAGGAAACTATCCCTGCGACCGAGAGGCTGATTATGCCTCCCGCCAACCCGGACAGATGTCAACGCACGGCGAAAGTAGAGGCTCGGCCGAGGCCTTCGCCGACGCTACTTGGCCGGCTCGGCGACCCGAACGTGCAGCTCTTTCAGCTGCGCATCGCTGACCATCGAGGGCGCGTCGGTCATCAGATCCTGCGCGCTGGTGGTCTTGGGAAAGGCGATCACATCGCGGATCGATTCGGTGCCGGCCATCAGCGCCGCGATGCGGTCGATGCCGAAGGCCAGGCCGCCGTGCGGCGGCGCGCCGAATTTTAGCGCCTTCAGCAGGAAACCGAACTTCATCTCGGCCTCTTCCGCGCCGATGCCGAGCAGCTCGAACACCGCGCTCTGCATGTCCGGACGATGGATACGGATCGAGCCGCCGCCAATCTCGTTTCCGTTGAGCACCATATCGTAGCCGCGGCTCACCGCGGTGGCCGCGTTGGCGCGCAGATCGCCGATATCGTCCACCTTCGGCGCGGTGAACGGATGATGCAGGGCGACGTAGCGCTGCGCCTCATCGTCGTATTCGAACATCGGAAAATCGGTGACCCACAGCGGCTTCCAGCTGTCTTCGACCAAGCCGCGGTCCTTGGCGACCTTCAGGCGCAGTGCGCCCATGAAGTCGGTGACGATCTTCCAGCTGCCGGCACCGAAGAACAGCATGTCGCCACTCTGCGCGCCGGTCGCCTTGAGCACGTTTTCCAGCGCGGCGTCGTCGAGAAACTTTGCCACCGGCGAGTTGATCCCCTCGCGGCCCTTGGCCAGATCGTCGATGCGCAACCAGGCCAGGCCCTTGGCGCCGTAGCGCGTCACGTATTCACTGAGCTGGTCGATCTCCTTGCGCGTCAGCGTGCTGCCACCCGGCACGCGCAGCGCCGCCACGCGGCCGCCGGCGTCACTGGCCGGCTCGGCAAAGACCTTGAACTCGACGTGCTTCACCGCGTCGGCGATATCAATCAGCTCCAGCGCAATGCGCAAGTCGGGCTTGTCCGAACCGAACCGGCGCATCGCCTCGGCCCAGGTCATGCGCGGAAAGGCCGTATCGAGTTCGACACCCTGCACTTCCCGGAAGACGTGACGAATGAGTTCTTCGACGAAATCCTGCACGTCCTTCTCTTCGACGAAGGCAAACTCCAAGTCGAGCTGGGTGAATTCGGGCTGGCGATCGGCGCGCAGATCCTCGTCGCGGAAGCAGCGGGCGATCTGATAATAGCGGTCGAAACCGGCCATCATCAGAATCTGCTTGAACAGCTGCGGCGACTGCGGCAGCGCATAGAACTGGCCTGGATGCACGCGGCTGGGCACCAAATAATCGCGCGCGCCTTCGGGCGTGGCCTTGGTCAAAATCGGCGTTTCCACATCCTGGAAGCCGCGTTCATCCAGATAACGACGCAGCGCCTGCACCAGCTTGATCCGCTTGCGCATCATCGCCTGCATTTCTGGGCGGCGCAGATCCAGATAGCGATAGGTCAGGCGCATCTCTTCGTTAGGATTTTCGTGCAGCGCAAACGGCAGGTCTTTTGCCGCGTTTAGCACTTCCACCGTATCAGCCAGCACTTCGACCGTGCCGGTTTTCAGTTTGTCGTTGACCGAAAGACGTTGGCGCAGCTTGCCGGTGACGCGCAGGCAGTACTCGTTGCCGATATTGCCAGCCACGGCAAAAGCCGCCGCATTGTCGCGCTCGATCACCACCTGGGCCAGGCCCTCGTGGTCGCGCAGATCGACGAATGCGACGTGGCTCTGCAGGCGCAGCGTGTTGACCCAGCCGCAAAGCGTGACCGTCTGGCCGATCAGCGACTCGTCGATGAGGCCGCAGTAGTGGGTACGCATGCGCTTGAAACTCCGGACCGCGAAGCGGTTGAATCAGGTGGAAAAGACCGCTAATCGTATCACCGCCGCTACCTGGGCTGCGCAGCGGCCACTGGCCGGCGCTTCAATCAGCGCCGCCGCCGGAGGGTGCAGCCGCAGGGGCCGAAATCGCTGGAGCGGGCGCCGCAGCGGGAACACTCTTCTCCGAAGACTCTGCCTTGGCGCTGGGTGTACCACCGCCCTCGCTTTTGCTGTCAGCAAGATTGCGCTTCTTGTCGCTATCGGACTTGAAGTCCGTCTCGTACCAGCCGCTTCCGGCCAACCGGAACGACGGCGCGCTGACGCGGCGCTTGAGCTGCGGGGCGCCACAGCTGGGGCAGATCGTCGGATCGTCGTCCGACAGTTTTTGCAGGCGATCGAAGCGATGCCCGCAGCTAGCGCACTCGAACTCGTAAATAGGCATCTGAAAACTCCAACTTCAAGTCGGCATAGGACCGACAGCGCGCCATTATCGGCCCGATCGGCCGAATTTCAACGCCGGCAGAACCATCGCCCGGTCAGTGGCCGTGAAAGACGCACTTTCCATGATTTCATCTGCCGCCGGTTGCCCGCGTAAGAAGCACACGCTGCACGGCGTAATTTTCGGGCGTCTAGACGTCTATTTCCGGCCCATTTTGGGAATGGTGGTCCGGGCGGTATCACCGAATCAAAGCATTTTTGCCGGGCTCAACTTGCCATCCAGACCAACC
>CAIKJM010000500.1 GCA_903827735.1 uncultured Rhodanobacter sp.
AGGGCGATACCACGCAGACGCTGATTCTTGTTCATGTGTAACTCCAGATTTTCCGCTTCGCGGATTGGAAGCGTGTGGAGATACGGCGCGGGTCGTGGCGCGGATGCAAGAGCTTGCACCGCAAAACCACGGCAGCTCTAGGGTGTGCGTAAACGCCGCAGGTCAGCATCGTGCCGGGTAAAAAGCGGGCGGCACCGATGCTGGCGCGCGCCCGATTCACCTTTGAACGGGAAATGATTCGAAGCACGGCCGACGGCGCTGATAACGCAGCCGCGGTCGGAACAGCTTAGACCTCCAGCGTCGCCAGATCGCCTTTCTCTTCCAGCCAGGCCTTGCGATCGCCGGCGCGCTTTTTCGCCAGCAGCATGTCCATCAGTTTCGCCGTGCCGTCCTCGTCGCCGATGGTCAGCTGCACCAGCCGGCGGGTGTCGGGATGGATGGTCGATTCGCGCAGCTGCGGCGGGTTCATCTCGCCCAGGCCTTTGAAGCGCGTGGTGCTGACCGCGCCCTTCATTTTTTCGCGCTCGATGCGCTGCAGCATCGCCGCCTTTTCGCTCTCGTCGAGGCAGTAAAAAACCTGCTTGCCCACGTCGACGCGGAACAGCGGCGGCATTGCCACGAAGACGTGGCCTTCGCTGACCAGGGTGGGGAAGTGCTTGAGGAACAGCGCGGTCAGCAGCGTGGCGATATGCAGGCCGTCCGAATCGGCGTCGGCCAAAATGATCACCTTGCCGTAGCGCAGACTGGAGAGATCGTTCTTGCCCGGATCGCAGCCGATGGCGATGGCGAGGTTGTGCACTTCTTCCGACGCCAGCACGGAACCGGACTCGACTTCCCACGTATTGAGGATCTTGCCGCGCAGCGGCAGGATCGCCTGGAACTCCTTGTCGCGCGCCTGCTTGGCGCTGCCGCCGGCAGAGTCGCCCTCGACCAGAAACAGTTCGGTACGGGTGAGATCCGTCGCGGTGCAGTCGGCCAGTTTGCCGGGCAGCTGCGGGCCCTGGGTGATCTTCTTGCGGACGATCTGCTTGGCCGCTTTCAGGCGCGCGCTGGCGCGTTCGATCGCCAGCTGCGCGATCCGCTCGCCGATGTCGACATGCTGGTTGAGCCACAGGCTGAAGGCGTCGTGGACGACGTTTTCGATCATGCCGGCAGTCTGGCGCGACGACAGCCGCTCTTTCGTCTGGCCGGCGAACTGCGGATCCTGCAGCCGAGCCGACAGCACGAACGCCAGCCGCTCCCACACGTCTTCCGGCGCCAGCTTCACGCCGCGCGGCAGCAGGTTGCGGATATCGCAGAACTCGCGGATGGCGGTGGTCAGGCCGGTGCGCAGGCCGTTGACGTGCGTGCCGCCCTGCGCGGTGGGAATCAGGTTGACGTAGCTTTCCTGCACCAGCTCGCCTTCCGGCAGCCAGGCCAGCGCGACTTCCATGCCTTCGACATCGCGCGCCATCTGATGCACGAACAAATCATGCGGCAGCAGTGTCTCGGCGCCGTCGAGTTCGCCGCGTAAATAGTCGCGCAGGCCGTCTTCGTAATACCAGTCGTTGACCTCGCCGCTGGCAACGTCGGTGAGCTTGACGCTGAGGCCGGCGCACAGCACGGCCTTGGCCCGCAGCAGATGCCGCAGCCGCGCCAGCGACACCTTCGGCGAATCGAAATACTTGGCCTCGGGCCAGAAATGCAGGGTGGTGCCGGTGCGCTTCTTCGGCACGGAGCCGACGATCTCCAGCGGGCTGACCTTGTCGCCGTGCTCAAAGGCCATGCGGTATTCGTTGCCATCGCGGCGGATCGATACCTCGACGCGATCGGACAGCGCATTGACTACCGACACGCCGACGCCGTGCAGGCCGCCGGAGAAGTTGTAGTTCTTGCCGCTGAATTTTCCGCCGGCGTGCAGTCGCGTCATGATCAGCTCGACGCCAGACACGCCTTCTTCCGGATGGATGTCCACCGGCATGCCGCGGCCGTCGTCGCTCACCTCGACCGAGCCGTCCGCATGCAGCACCACTTCGATACTGCGCGCGTGGCCGGCCAGGGCTTCATCCACCGAGTTGTCGACGACTTCCTGCACCAGATGGTTCGGGCGGGTGGTATCGGTATACATGCCGGGTCGGCGTTTGACCGGGTCGAGACCGGAGAGGACTTCAATATCGGCGGCGTTGTAACGACTGCTCATGCGTGTTTCAACCAGGGTGGGACGTCTAGCGGACAGCGAAGCATGGGGCGCGGGGGCGGGCAGGGTCAAGCCGCAGAGGTCTTTCCTAGCGGTAGCCTTGTGCTTGCAATGAAAACAGGTGGGCGTAGTGGCCGGCCTGCGCCATCAGCTGCTCGTGGCTGCCGCGTTCCTTGATGCGGCCGTCCTGGATGACGATGATCTGGTCGGCCATGCGCACCGTCGAGAAGCGGTGCGAAATCAGGATCGCGATGCGCCCGCCGGACAGTTCGCGGAAATGCTCGAAGATGGTGGCTTCGGCTTCGGCGTCCATCGCTGCGGTGGGCTCGTCCAGCACCAGGATGTCGGCGCGCGAGCGCATGAAGGCACGCGCCAATGCGATCTTCTGCCACTGCACGCCGGACAGCTCGCGGCCGTCGCGAAACCATTTGCCGAGCTGGGTATCGAAGCCGGTCGGCAAGGTGTCGATGAATTCGCTGGCCATGCCCTTGTCGCTGGCTTCGCGCCAGCGCTCGGCGTTCTCGAATGCGGTGACGTCGCCGACGCCGACGTTCTCGCCGACGCGCATCTGGTAGCGCGCAAAGTCCTGGAATATCACCCCGACACGCTGCAGCAGCACGCCTTCATCCCAGTCGCGCAGGTCGGTGCCGTCGAGCAGCACGCGGCCGCTATCGGGCGAGTACAGCCGCGTCAGCAGTTTGATCAAGGTGGTTTTGCCGGAGCCGTTCTGGCCGACCAGCGCCAGCGATTCGCCGGGCTTGATGTGCAGATCGATGTCTTGCAGCGCCGGTTCGGTCGCTCCGGGGTAGGTAAAGCTGACGCGCTCGAAGCGGATGCCGTCGCTGGGGTTGACGCCGACCTGCGCGGTGCCGGTGGATGGCGGTACCGGCGTTTCGAGATACTCGTACAGGGTCGACAGGTAGAGGTTGTCCTCGTACATGCCGCCGATCGCCGACAGCATCGCCGATACGGCGGACTGTCCCTGCCGGAACAGCATCAGGTACATGGTCATCTGGCCCAGCGTGATGCGCCCCACCACCGTACTCATCGCGATCCACACATAGGCGGCATAAAGCGTCAGCGTGCCGAGCAGGCCCAGCCCGAAACCCCAGCTGTCGCGACGAATGGTCAGGTCGCGGTCGTCGCGGTAAAGCGTGTTGAAGATGTTGCGATAGCGCTCGAGCAGCAGCGGCCCGAGGCCGTAGAGCTTCACCTCCTTGGCGTGATCCTCGCGCGCCAGCACCGTTTCCAGGTACAGCTGCATGCGCGTCTCGGGCGAGCGCCAGCGGAACAGGCGAAACGCGTCGCCGGAAAATTTGGTTTCAGAAATGAAAGACGGCAAACCGGCCAGCAGCAGGACCAGCACCGCCCACGGCGAAAAGTGGAACAGCAAGGTGCCGTAGCTGATCAGCGATATCGCATTCTGGCCGAGCCCGAACGTGCGCGTGACCAGCGATAGCGGCCGGGTCGACGCTTCGCGCCGGGCGCGGGTGAGCTTGTCGTAGAACTCCGAATCCTCGAAGTGGGCTAGCTCCAGCGTCAGCGCCTTCTCAAGAATCATCACGTTGACGCGCTGGCCCAGCAGCGCGCGCAGCAGCGACTGGCATACCGAGAGCCCGCGCTGTCCGCCGGCCAGCAAGGCGACCAGCAGACCTTCGAGCAGCACCCATTGAATGACCGGCCGCCAAGGCGCACTGCCGCTTGTTGCCCACTGGCGACTGGCGTGGACCACGGCGTCGACGATATGCGCCCCCACATACGCCACGCCGGCCGGCAAAAGACCGGCGATCAGCGTGAGCAATGCCAGCGCGACGGTCAGCGGCTGGCTGGTGCTCCAGACGAGCTGGAGCGCGCGGCCGCTGTAACGGAACACGCCCAGAAAACTGCGCGTGAGTTCGTTCGATTCAGTCGGTGACGAAGAGGAAACGTGAGGCGTCACGGGGGGAGAGTCTTCCGGCCAGCCGCGCGGCGCGCGCAGAAGTCCAGACATGGGGATCGTGACGCCTCACGCAAGTCGAACTCGCGATGTTGCGTTGCTGCTGCTCAGTGCAGCTGCACTTCGACGACCTGCTGCTCGTCCTTGTAGATCGTCGGAAACAGCTTTTTCAGCTTGGAGACCATCGGCGCATCGTTGTAGGCGATGTACGGATTGTCCGGATGCAGCTGCGCGTAGTTCTGATGATAAGCCTCCGCGGGATAGAACGCCTTCAGCGGCACTACCTGCGTCACGATCGATCCGTGGAAGGTTTTGGCAGCCGTCAGTTGAGCGATATAGCCGCTGGCGATTTTCTGCTGCTCAGGGGTGCTGTAGAAAATCGCCGAGCGGTACTGCGTGCCGCTGTCGGGGCCCTGCCGGTTCAGTTCGGTTGGATCGACCGGGACCGAGAAATACACCTGCAGCAGCTGGCCGTAGCTGACCTGGCTGGGATCGAACTCCACGCGGATCGACTCGGCGTGGCCGGTATCGCCGTCGCTGACCTGGTCGTAGTGCGCGGTGTTGGCCGCACCGCCGGAATAGCCGGCCTCGACCTTCTGCACGCCTTTGACATGCTCGAACACCGACTGCATGCCCCAGAAGCAGCCGCCGGCCAGCACGGCGATCTGGTCTTTCGATGCGGCGGTTTTCGGGGCGTCGATGGTCGGAGCGGGCACAACGCCGGCATCGCTGGCGGCAGACGCGGACTGGCAGGCGCTCAGGCCGGCCATCATCAGGGCGGCGGCCAGGGGCAGGGCTTTGAACAGGGTGCGACGATTCATGGTGGCCTCGCTAGCGGTAAGGATGCGGCAGGTCGCGATGCATCCAGTTACGTGGTGACAACGGCAGCGGATGCAGCGGGAGGGTGCGTGGCCTTTGTCTCGCAGCGCTGGCCCGGCCTTCCTGCAGCATCCGGATGCCCCGGATACACGTTATTCGCTCATCGGCCCGCGTGGGTTACCTCGGCTTCGATCGTCGATATGCCTTAGCGGGCGTCCGCTAAGACGTGGATTTCCATATCGTCGATGGTGACGACCTGGCCCGCGCGGATCTTGCAGGTTTTGCGCAGCTCCATCGTGCCGTCGACCAGCACGGCGCCGCTGGCCACGATGGCCTTGCCCGCGCCGCCGCTGTCGCAGATTCCGGTGAGCTTGAGCAGCATGTTGAGTTCGACGTAGTCGCCCTCGAGTTCGAAATCCTGGGTTTGCATGATGTTCCGTTAGATATGTTGATGGGCGAGGTCAGAGGGTGGCTTCGGTGGCCGCGTCGGGCAGCGCGAGAAACGCGAACCACGGCGTGTCGTTGTCACTGGCAAAAGTGGCGGCGTCGTCGAGAATACCAAGCAGGATGTCGAAGTCTGCCGCCGCCGAGCGCCGCAAATCGTCGGCGTGGTCGAACAGCAGCACATAGCCCCACGCCGGCATCCAGCGCAGATCGCGCAGGCTATCGGCCAGCGCATCCCAGTTGTCGCCGAACGTGGCGGGTAGTTCAAGCGACACGCTCAGCCGTCGCAGCAAATCGTCCTTGCCTTGGCAACCGGAAAGGTCAGTATGACAAACGCGCAGCTCTTCGCGCGCCGCGGTTTTGGCCAGCCGCGTAAGATCCTCGCTGCCCACGAAGTAGATGCCGCTCTGCGTCGGCTGCGTGAGATTCGGGTCGATCTCGCGCGGGCCGTGCGAGCGATACAGGCTCATTGGGCCACCTTGAACGCGCGAAAGCTGCGGTAGTGATCGTCGGTGTAGTAATAGATTTGCGGCGGCGTACCGCCGGTGATGATGCGTCGCGCGCCGCGCGTGTCCGCACCGGGTGTTTCCACCGTGTACTCGTGGTAATAGCCACGCGGCTCCTGCGGCAGCAGGTTTTCGTAGTTGCCGAACACCACGCCGTCCTGCCGATGTGTGAATGGTCCGCCGCTGGCGATTCGGTCCAGCGTGGCGCGAGCTTCCGCTGGGAGAAAGCTAGGCAGCCCGGCATCACTACTGGCGCTCCCGGTTGTGGGAAAAGCGTTCGTTCTTCCGCCGATCGATGTGCCGTGCCCCGACCAGAAGATCGCGGCAGCCGCCAGCGCGATAAGCAGGAACAGAGGCTTTAGCTGACGCATCGGAATTCACGCACGGGATTGAAGGGATGAAAGCTTAGTCCGATTGACCGTGCGCGTAGCGACAATCTCTCGCGGCTATCGTGGTTCAAGCGGCGTCGACGCGCGCCTGCATCGCCATGGCGGCGGCGGGATTGCGCTCTTTGGCGCTACTGATGAAGAACACAAACACATCGCGCGCTTTTGCCTTGGCGGTGGGCTGGCCCACATGCGGAAGGTCGTCCGGATCGCCGCCGCGTGCCCAGACGCTCGCGCGTTTCGCCCACTGGCCGAGTGCGCTGGCCGAGTAGCCCGTGGCGATATCCGCCTGGCTGCGCATCAGCCGCGCATAGACAAAATCGCCGGTGATATCGGCCATCGACGGATAGGTGGTCGAGTCGGTGAACACCGTGGCCACGTTCTGCGCGCGCGCCAGCTGCAGGTACGTATCGCACAGAAAGCTCTCGTGTCGCACTTCCAGCACGTGGCGCAACGGGCGCCCGTTCAATGTGCGCGGCAGCGCGTCGAGAAAGGCATCCAGATCGTCGCGATCGAACGCGCGTGAGGGCGGCAGCTGCCACAGGATCGGTCCGAGCCGTGCACCGAATTCGGCCAGGCCGCCGCTGATGAAACGCTTCGCAGCGGCGTTCGACTCGGCCAGCCGTCTACCTTGGGTTACCGTCTTGGGCGCCTTCAGCGAAAACACGAAGTCCTCCGGCGTCTCGGCGGCCCACTTCGCGTAGACGGACGGCGTCTGCGCCCGGTAGAAGGTACCGTTGATCTCGATGGCGCGCAGATGCCGGCTGGCGTATTCCAGCTCGCGCCGCTGCACCAGCCCCTCGGGATAAAAATTCTTGCGCCATGGTGCGAACGTCCAGCCGCCGATGCCGACGCGGATCGGCGAGGCGCCGGCAGCGTGCGTCGGGCTGGCAAATAGATCGTCGGTGGTCGATGGCATCGGCGGCAACATCCTGCGGGTAGGGAATGATGGTAACGGCCCATGACAATGCCGGGTCGCGCCCTGGGCTGGCGTGAAGAACCATGACTTCCAGCGCTGGCTTCGCGCCGGCTTTGCCGCGATAGTTGGTCGACTGACCTGAAGGAATCGATATGCCCAAGCCGTTCTCGTTCTGCCCCTCGCTTTCTCTCAGGACGGTAAGCCTTTTCGTGTTGCTGGCGCTGGCTGGGTCCGCCGGCGCGCAGACGCCGCCCGCATCAGATCCCGCCAACGCAGGGGCGGTCTCTTCAAGTGCCCAGGACGCCGCGGCATTGCCGGGCCAGCTGCAGGATTTCGGCGCTTACGTCGACAGCGCGCGCAAGACCTTCGACGTGCCGGGCATCGCAGTGGCCATCGTCAAGGACGGCAAGGTCGTGATGGAACAGGGCTTTGGCCTGCGCGAGATCGGCAAGCCGGACAAGGTCGATGCGCATACGCTGTTCGCGATCGCGTCCAATACCAAGGCGTTCACCGCCGCGGCGCTGCAGCAGCTGGCCGAGCAGGGCAAGCTGAAGATGGACGATCGGGTCATCGATCACCTGCCGTGGTTCCGCATGTCCGACCCCTACGTCACGCACGAAATGCGCATCCGCGATCTGCTGGCGCATCGCAGCGGCCTGAGTCTGGGTGCAGGCGATCTGCTGTACTGGCCGCCGACCTCTTACACCACGAAAGAGGTGGTCGAGCACCTGC
Organism: uncultured Rhodanobacter sp.; assembly: GCA_903827735.1. GTDB lineage: Bacteria > Pseudomonadota > Gammaproteobacteria > Xanthomonadales > Rhodanobacteraceae > Rhodanobacter. The sequence goes on from CAIKJM010000500.1 coordinate 7,919, forward strand.
GCTACGTGCCGATCAAGAACGGCTTTCGCAGCGGTTACGCCTACGACAACATCCTGTTCGCCGTGGCCACCCTGGTGATCGAACAGGCGTCGGGCCAGAGCTACGCCGACTACGTGCGCACGCACCTGTTCCAGCCGGTCGGCATGGACGAGTCGCTGATCGACAAGACCTATCTGAGGCCTGGGATGGACGTAGCGACCGGCCACGCGCGGGCCAATTTCAAGAATCTGGAGCCGGTGCCGCCGATGGCCTGGTTGAACGATCCAGGCGCGGGCGGCATCTACGCCAGCGTGCACGATCTGGCCAAGTGGATGAACGTGCAGCTGGCTGGCGGCGTGCTGCCCGGTCAGGAAAAAGACGGCAAGCCGGCGCGGCTGTTCTCCGAGGACAGCCAACAGCAGATGTGGTCGATGCTCACGCCGATCACCATCAACAAGCCGCCGATCCCCGAGCTGGCGCCGCTGACGCCGCACTTCTACGGCTATGGCGAGAGCTGGTTCCTGTCCGACTACCGCAACCAGCGCCTGGTCTGGCACACCGGCGGCTGGCCGGGCATGGTGTCGCGGATCACCCTGGTGCCCGAGCTGCATCTGGGTGTGGTGGTGCTGACCAATCAGGAATCCGGCGCGGCGTTCAACGCGGTGACCTACCGGGCGCTCGATGCCTACCTCAACCCGGCGCAGAAGACGAACTGGGTAGCGGTGTACGACAAGGCGGTGAAGCAGGCCGAATCGAAAGCCGACGGCAGCTTTGCCGCGCATGAAAAAGCGCGCGACAAGAGCAGCAAGCCGTCGCTGCCGCTGGCGCAATACGCCGGCACCTATCGCGACCCCTGGTATGGCGACGTGATCATCAGCAACGAAGGCGGCAAGCTGCGCTTGCGCTTCAGCAAGACCGCTCAGTTGATCGGCACCTTGTCGCCGTGGCAGCACGACACGTTCACCGTGCGCTGGGACGATCGCGACCTGAATGCCGATGCCTTCATCAGCTTCAGCCTTGATATGGACGGCCATATCCGCGAGGCGCGGATGGAGCCGATCTCGCCGCTGACCGATTTCAGTTTCGACTTCCAGGATCTGCGGCTGGCGCCGGTGAAGCCGGACTCGTCGGATACGGCGAGTGAGTGAAGCAGGCCTGAGTGAAATGCTGAGCGCCACCCTGCGGTGGCGAGTGAAATGCTGTTTATCCGTGCTTCTTTTTTGGAGATACCCCATGCGTTGTCGCCACGCCGCTGTTCTTCTATTGCTGTCCGCGTTTGCTGTCGGTGCGGCCGTTGCGCAGACAGACGCGCTCCCTACGCACCGCTTTTTTCACGTGCAGTTGGACCGTTCGGCGTCGGCCACGCCGACCTCCGGACGACTGCTGCTCTTCGCCGTCGAGGCCAAGGCGGCCGAGGCCGATGCGAAGACCGCATCCGACGGCAAGAGCAGCACGGTCGATGACGTGGACGCCAATCCCTTCAGCGCCACGCAGACCTCGGTGGCCGCGCGCGAAATCAGCCGGTGGACGCCCGGGCAGATCAACGATATCGACGCTGACCAGCTGGCTTTTCCCGCGGGTTTCTCCCAGCTTCCGCCGGGCGACTACTACGTGCAGGCGGTGCTCGATACCGACCACAGCTACAACTACCTCGGGCGCGGCGCGGGCGATCTGGTCAGCAATGTGGTGAAGCTGCATTTGCCCGTTGCCGACATCCCGACGCTGGCGCTGACCAAGTCTCTTCCGGCGCGCGATCCCTGGACGCTGGCGGCATCCACGCCGGCGGCAACCCGCGCGCTGCTGCCTGAGGCGCGCCAGCACGCGACGCCGATCCAGTTCGTGAGCCCGTCGCTGAGCGCCTTCTGGGGCCGGCCCATCACGATGCACGGTCAGGTGCTGACGCCGCCGGGGTATGACGCGAAGGCGGGCAAGCGCTATCCCACCGTGTATTACACCCAGGGCTTTGGCGGCAACAACGATCGCGTTGCCGGTCCTCTGACGACCGTGTATTCGGCGATGAAGCAGGGCGAAATGCCGCCGATGATCTGGGTGTTTCTCGACGAGTCGAGCCCGACCGGCACGCACGAGTTTGCCGACTCGGTCAACAACGGGCCGTGGGGGCAGGCGCTGACGACGGAGCTGATTCCGCAGCTGGAAAGCCAATACCGGATGGATGCCAAGCCGAGCGGTCGCTTCCTCAACGGCCATTCCTCCGGCGGCTGGGCCACGCTGTGGCTGCAGACGCGCTACCCGAAAATTTTCGGCGGCACGTGGTCGACATCGCCCGACCCGAGCGATTTTCACGATTTCACCGGCATTGATCTGTACGCACCGCACGCCAACGCCTATCGAAAGCCGGACGGCTCGGCCTATCCGCTGGTGCGCGATCACGGCAAGGTGCTGGGTACGTTCGAACAGTTCGCCAAGCTTGAGCGCGTGCTGGGCACCTACGGCGGCCAGCTTGGGTCGTTCGAGTGGGTGTTTTCGCCGCGCGGCAAGAACGGCCTGCCGGTACCGATGTTCGATCGCGACACCGGCGATATTGATCCCGCCGTCGTCGACTACTGGCGCGATCACTACGACATCAGCTGGCGACTGCAGCACAACTGGCCGCAGCTGAAACCCGATCTGGACGGCAAGATCCACCTGATTGTCGGCACGGCCGATACGTTCTATCTCGACGGCGCCGCGCACAAGCTGCAGGCGGCGCTGGACGCCCTGCATGCCAAATCGGATTTTCGTTTCCTGCCCAACCGCACGCATATGGATCTGTACGTACAGGGCAAGGATCGACAAGGCCTGCTGAAGCAGATCAGCTGGGAGATGTACGCGCAGGCGCGGCCGAATTCACCGCTGAAGCCGCCAGCTCACTGAAAGGGCGGCAGGAAAATTCGACGAATAGCGTCGGCGCCGCTGACGCGAAGATGACTCGGCGCCGGGTATCCTCAGGTTTCTCGTATCCCAAAGTGCGACATGCCGCGTTGGGTAGACGGAAATCATTGGAAAGCCTGGCATGCGCAAGTCGGTATGGATCGCTCTGACGTTGTTCCTGGTGGTCGTGCTGGCCATGCTCGCATCGGCCCTGGCGCTGCGCTGGCACGCAGGGGTGACGCCGCCGATCTTCAAGGTGGAGCTGGACGGCGCGGCGACGCAGCCGGTGTCAGGCAGGTTATTGCTGTTTGCCACCGAGGCCACGGCGGCACGCAAGGCGGCCAAAAATGGCAAGGTCGAAAGCGTCGATGCCGATCCGCTGTACCCGATGCGCACGGCGGTGGCGTCGCGCGAAGTAAGCCGCCTGGCGCCGCGCCAGAGCGTTACTATCGACACTGACAACCAGGCGTTTCCGAGAAGCTTCTCGAGCCTGCCGCCGGGTGAGTACCTGCTGCAGGCCGTGCTCGATCTGGATCATAACTACAACTACAGCGGACGCAGTGCCGGGGATTTGGTCAGCCCGGTCATCAGCGTGCATCTCCCCGCCATCACGCCCTCGACGCTAAGGCTGGTGCGCGTGCAGTCCGAGCCGTATCCGTGGCAGATGACGTCGGCGCCGGATCTGCAGGCGGCTGCGCCGGATGCGCGGGCGCATACCAAGCCGATCGATAGGGTGAGCCCGTTGCTGTCGGCGTTCTGGGGCCGGCCCATCCACATGCGCGGCTGGGTGCTGACGCCGCCGGGTTATGAAACCAGCGGTAACGCCCATTTTCCCACGGTGTATTACACCCACGGCTTCGGCGGTAGCGAGGAGCGGCTGATCAACACCCTGGTGGGCGTGCATCTGGATATGGTCAAGGGGCAGATGCCGCCGATGATCTGGGTTTTTCTGGATGAGTCCGGACCCACCGGCACGCATGAATTTGCCGACTCGGTGAATAACGGACCGTGGGGCAAGGCGCTGACCACCGAGCTGATTCCCGCGCTCGAATCGCATTACCGCATGGATGCGAAAGCCTCCGGACGGTTTCTTACGGGCCACTCGTCCGGCGGTTGGGCGACCCTGTGGCTGCAGATCAATTACCCCAAACTGTTCGGCGGTACCTGGTCGACGTCGCCGGATCCGGTGGACTTTCATGATTTCTCGGGCGTCAATTTGTACGCACCGCACGCCAACGTCTATCACCGGCCGGATGGGACGCCCTGGCCGCTGGAGCGGATGAACGGAAAAGTGCAGGGGACCTTCGAGGATTCGGTCAGGCTGGAGCGCGTGCTGGGTGCCTATGGTGGCCAGATGTCGTCCTACGAATGGGTCTTTTCGCCGCGCAACGACGATGGCCGGCCGGCGCTGTTGTTCGATCGTGACACCGGCGCGGTGAACCCGAAGGTCGTTGCCTACTGGCGCGATCATTACGACATCGCGCACCGGTTGCAGCAGGACTGGCCGAAGCTGGAGCCGGACCTCGACGGCAAGATCCACGTCATGGTCGGCACCGCCGACACGTATTACCTCGACGGCGCGGTGCATAAACTTCAGGCGGTGCTGGACGGGCTGCATGCCAAAACCGACTTCCGCTATCTGCCCGGGAAAACGCATGCGGATCTGTATATGCAGGGCGACGATTCGCGTGCCTTGCTCAAGCAGATCAGCTGGGAAATGTACGCCGTGGCGCGGCCGGATTCTTCGATCAAACCGCCGGCACAGGCAGCGATGGTGGCGCCCCCTCCTGCGCTGGCACAGCACGCCGAATAAAACCGGCGCACGTACGGTGGCAGCGTCCTGCCTCGCGGGACTTCTGATCGACACGAACTTGGCGCATAGTCGCGCCGCAGGCGCTGCGGTCCTGGCGCCTGGGGGAGATATCTGCTGCGCTCCGTTGCTCCAGCGCACGCGCAATGCGACTGAGCGTGGTCGATAAGGTGGAGAGGCCGTTTGCCATCCGGCGGCGCTTTCCAAGGGATTACATTACCGTCATGGGAGTCTTCGAGATGAAATCAAAAGGTCTGATTGCCGTTGCTGCGTTCTGTCTGTTCGCCGGTTTTTCGGTTCACGCGCAGCAGTCCGCCGCACCTGCCGGTTCCACCGGCCAATGCAAGGACGGCAGCTACACCAGCACCGCGACGAAGCGCGGCGCGTGCAAGGGGCACAAGGGTGTCCAGGAGTGGTACGCGGCCGCGCCGGCGGCCGCGCCCGCCGCTGCTGCCGCGGCGGCTCCAGCGCCCGCCGCCAAAGCAGCGCCCGCCGCGCCGGCGCCCGCTGCCGGCACAACCGCCAAGAAAAGCATGCCGGCACCGGCGGCCAACGCCGCACCGGGCGGTGGTCCGGGCATGGTCTGGGTCAATTCGAGCAAGAAGGTTTATCACTGCCCCAGCGACAAGTGGTACGGCAAGACCAAGCAGGGCGAGTACATGACCGAGGCCGACGCCAAGGCCAAGGGCAACCATGCGGCGCACGGTAAAACCTGTACACCTTAAGCGTCGTCCGTCGATGTCTTAGTAACAAGCAAAAGACCGGTTAAACACCGGTCTTTTGCTTGTTAGCCGTGTGAACCCTGTTGGCCGCCGTTATTCCATTATGCCCGGCTTAGGCCTGCCCTATAGGGCACTCGCGTCGAGTCCATTAATCCTTGTCGTCGTGACTGTCCTCACCGACAGTCGGCGCGGGGAGGGTGCGTACCACCATGCTTTGCGGGCTGGTCAACGGTAGTTTCGCCGTACGCAGGCGCTCCAGCGTCTCGAACAAAAGGTCGCTTTTTACGGAGCTCACATCGCGCGGGCTATTGACATAAGCTGTGCAGTCGAAGGTCATCGTGCCGGCGTCGAGGTTGTCCAGCCGAACCACGGGTGCCGGCGTCGCCAGGGTCGATGCATGCCCGTTTAGCACGTCAAGGATAATCTCGCGCGCCTTGCTGGCGTCGGTATCCAGCGGCATTGGCAGCGTGATGTGCACGCGCCCCTGGGCGTTGGCCAGGGTTACGTTGCGTACGTTCTGCGTAATGAACTGCGAATTCGGCACGATCATGGTCGAGCGGTCGCTCATCTGGATTTCGGTGGCGCGCACGTTGATGCGGCGGATGTCGCCTTCCACACCACCGATGCTAACCCAGTCGCCCACTTTTACCGGCCGCTCGGCCAGCAAAATAAGGCCCGAGATGAAGTTCTGCACGATCGCCTGCAGGCCAAAACCGATGCCGACCGAGAGCGCGCTGGCCATCCAGGTAATGCTGGTCAGATTGACCTTCAGTTCGACCAGGGTGAGTACGAAGATGATCACGCCGCCGACGTAGCCAATCAGAGTCAGCACGGAATTCTGCATGCCCAGATCGAACGAGGTCTTTGGCAGCAGCTGCTCGCTCAGCCAGCGCTTGATGATACGCAGCACCACTACACCGATGCCCAGAACCAGCAGCGCGGCAAAAATATTGCCTGGGACAATTTTCAGCTCGCCCAGCGAGCCGCCCGACGACAGCAGCGCGCCAACGCGATCGGCCAGTTCAGTCGGACCGGCGCCAAACGGCGCCAGCACGAAGGCAATGGACATCAGCAGCAAAATGGCGCGGGTGACCCCGGACAGCACTGTGCCAACCTGTTCCAGTGCGCTGGCGGGTAGGCCAAAGCTGGCCTGCAGGCGTCGGCCGGTGCGCCCCTTAGGCGCGAAAATCGTATCGAAAATATCGTCGACCAGATGCATCAGCAGATACAGCGCGGTAAGAATCACGCCGACCCACAGCATCTGCCGCGCCATAAAAAACGCGAACGCAATGTAGCCGGACGCGACCCCGAGCAGGATGAGGCCGACCGAAACGAAGGCCGATGCCACAATCAACCCGACCCAAACCGGCCGCGGGCCGGGCTCTTCACCCGACGCCAGCATGACGCGGCGTGACTTGCCCAGACGAATCAGCGCATCGCCGAACAGCACGGCGATCAGGGTGGCCACAAAGCCGCGCGTGGCAACGGTAGCGGGACGGCTCAGGCCAATGGCGCTGATCACGTTTTCCAACAGCCCAAGCAGAAACGCCGCGGCGCCGAGCAGCCAGGGGAACAGGCGCAGGCGCTGCGCAGCATCGTCGGATAGTCCAGCCAATCGCCACGACGGCCGCTGTGTCGACAAGATGGCGCGACCCAGGCCGGTAAGAAACGCGGCGAAGGTCACCAGGCGCGCCAGCTTTTGGCCCAGCTCGGCCAGGTCGTCGCTGAGCGTGTTGTTCCAGTTCAGCGCCTCATACACGAAGTGCGCGGCCAGGCCGACGGTCAGCGTGTAGGCCAGCGCGATCGTCACGGCGAGGGCGCTGCGCCGCAGCCGGCCGGCCGGCATGCTGCTGGTGGTGACGTGGATCAGCGCCTTTTCGATCAGCCAGCGGACGGCCGTCATCAACAGCACGGCGAAGATCAGGCACAGGATGAAGGGCGTGCGGTTTGGCGGCTGCCATGCGGTGGACACCGCGGCGGCGACGTCACTGTTCAGACGTTTGGCACGGGCCAGATCGTCGGGAAACGCCTGCGCCGGGTCGGCCCAGAAGGCGCCGCTGAACGGTGTGGCCGTTCGTGATGCCAGCGACGCCTGAAACTGATCGCGGCGCATATCCGACACATGGGCCGCCAGCTGCGTCGCCTCGGTGCTGAGTGAATTGGCCTGCTTGATCTGGCCGTCCAACTCGTTCTTGGCCTTAGTCAGCTGCCGCCGTTGGGCGCTGAGCTCGGCTGATTCCGCTGGCGCACCCTTGGCTGGTGCGGGGCCGAGGACGTCCAATCGCGTCTGCAGGCTGGCGTCCTGCGGCGCGAGACCGGCAGCGAGCTGGTCGGCCTTTTGCTGCACGGCCAGCGCACTGGTGCGCAGATCGTTGAGCGGCGTGTCCGTTTTTTTTGCGTCTACCGAACTCTTGATGTTGTCCAGTTGGGTGCGTAGCTGAGTCAGCGTCTGCACCGGCGTCAGCGCAGGCTGGGCGGCGGACGAGCTGCTGGCCGGCGCATCCTGCGCCACGGCGATGCTGCCTGAGAAGGTCAGCAGAAGAATGAAAAGATAGCGAAGCGAATTGTGCATCCGGCGATGATCCGGCCCTGGCTGCGGTCGGTCAACCGAAATGACGGTCGTGCGGCGCCTGCTTTGACGCCGCGTTCAGACTCGTTTGCCCAACCTCGCGGATATGACTGAGCAAGACGACGACGCATCGAACCCACACGGCTGGCCGCACTTCG
>CAIKJM010000501.1 GCA_903827735.1 uncultured Rhodanobacter sp.
ACCAGCCTGAACACCCTTTGCTGCGCGGCCTGCTCGCTCACGGGTACGCCGCGGCCGCGCGCGAACTGCTTGCCGAGCGCCGGCAGATCCAGCTGCCGCCGTACAGCCATCAGGTGCTGCTGCGCGCCGATGCACCCACGCGCGAGCCGGTTGACGCGTTTCTCGCCGCCGCGCACGCGGCGCTCCCGGAAAGTACCGAGCTGCAGATCGCCGGGCCGATGCCCGCACCGATGCCGCTGCGCGCCGGCCGCCATCGTGGTCAGCTGCTGCTGGAAGCGGCCAGTCGAAGCGCATTGCATGGTCTGCTGCGGCCGTGGCGGCTGGCGCTCGCGGCGATACCGCAGGCACGGCACGTGCGCTGGTCGCTGGACGTCGACCCCATCGATCTCTACTGACGCCAGCCCGAACGATCGGGCACGACGGTCACTCCGTCAGGTCGCGCCGCAGCGATCCAGGCTTGACCAGCCAGCGCACCGCCAGAATCCCCAGCTCGTAAAGCAGGCACATCGGAATGCCCAGCATCAGCATCGAGGTGATATCGGGCGGCGTGATCAGCGCAGCGACCGCAAACGCGCCGCAGATCGCGTAGCGCCGCGCGCTGCGCAGCTTTTCCAGATCGACCAGGCCGATCGCGGCGATGATCACCACGGCCACCGGCACTTCGAAACACAGGCCGAACGCAAAGAACATCAGCATCACGAAGTCGAGGTAGTGGGTGATGTCGGTCATCATCTCCACGCCCTGCGGCGTTACCGCCGTAAGGAACCGAAACGCCGCCGGCAGCACCAGAAAATATGCAAACGCACCGCCCATGTAGAACAGCACCAGCGCGGCGGCCAGCAGCGGCCGCGCGAGCCGCTTTTCGTGCTTGTACAAACCGGGGCTGACAAACGCCCACAGCTGATAAAGCACCATCGGCATGCTGATGAATAAAGCCGTATAGAAGGCCAATTTCAGTGGCGTGATGAACGGGCTAGTGACCTCGGTGGCAATGAGATGCGCACCCTGCGGCAATCGCGCCACCAGCGGCCTGGCCAGCTCGGCATACAAGCGATTGGCGAACGGCACCAGCGCGATGAGCACGACCAGTACCGTACCCACGGCCCACATCAGGCGCAGACGCAGCTCGAGCAGGTGCGAGAAAAGCCCCTGCAGGCCTTCTTCGGCGTCGGGCGTGCCGGTCTCAGGCGCGGCCATGCGGAGCGTCCTTGTCGTAGGCCGGATCGTGTTGCGATCCACCGAATGGTTCGTCGAGCGGCAGCTCGGCCTGCGCACCCTCCATCTGCTGATCCCTGTCGGCGACAGGGTTGGCCAACGCATCGGCGGAGTGTGGCGCGCTTGCTGGCAACTCGCTGTCGCGCGCCATATTCGCAGGCTGCGGAGCCGGCAGATGCCGGTTGGTCACGCGCTCATCCGTCGTGATCTCTTCCGCGCTGGCTGGCGCACTGGTTGACGACGGCTGCAGCTTTACCATCGCAGCGGCCTCAGCGAACGGGTCATGGGTTTCCTTCAAGGTGTCCTTGACGTGCTGCTGGGCGGCCTCAGCGCTGGCCACGGCTTCGCGCGCGCTGCGCTTGATCTCCTCGATCTCCAGCTCGCGCTCGACTTCAGCTTTGACGTTATCCCAACCGCTGCGAACGCGGCGAAGCAGCGCGCCCGCAGTGCGGGCCGCGCCGGGCAGTTTTTCCGGGCCCAGCACGATCAAGGCGATCAGTGCGAGCAGCACCATTTTGCCGAGACTAAGCTCGATCATCGACGCTCTCGATCATTGCCGCGCTCCGCCCGCCGCGCGCTTACTTGGTTTCGCTGGAGTCGCGCTGACCCTGCGTGGTGCCGGCACGGGTCGTGTCCACCGGCGGCGGGTCGGCGCGCAGGTGTTCTGCCTCCTGGCGCTTGGCCTCGGCCTCTTTCTGCTTGGCCTCGTCATCACCGCTGACGCTTTTCTTGAAGTCGCGGATGGCGGCACCAAGGTCCGGGCCGAGATTGCGAATTTTCTTGGTGCCAAATACCAGCAGCACCACGACCAGCAGGATGATCCAGTGCCACATACTGTCAAAACCCATGATGACCTCTGAACCGATTCCAAGTGAACCCATGGAACTCAGGCACCAGCCCGAGCCCCATAATTAGCGTGAAGTGTACTCCTCAAGACGATCGCGAAAATCTACGACCGGCCCGGGCACATTGCTGACGCCACCTTCGAAGATGCGCCGCGGCGTGATGCCGGCGCCATAGACCGCCTCGTTGGCGTCGTAGTCGATGCGCAGCGCGGCGCCGTCGATCGCCACGCCGGCAAACAGGCCGCGTGAGCGCGAGTACGAGTAGATCTCAGCTTTCATCTGCGCGTCGGTCGACGCATTCGCATTGCGGCCAACCGGGCCGGCCGCTGCGGCGGCATCGGCACCAATGGTGAACTTGCCATTGACGATGGAATCCACGCCGCGCTGGGTGCGAAATACCAGCACCACGTCAGTTGACGACACGCCGGCCTGGAAACCGATGCTGCCGCCGGTCACCGTGATGAAGCTCGGGTTGGACCAGGTACCGTCCGGCGATTTCACCGAAATAAGGCCCTCGCCGCGGCGACCGCCGAACACGAAGCCGACCTTCAGCACGTCCGGGATCACCGCGATCGCCTTCGCATCGCGCAACAAGTCTTGCGGAATCGACTTGTCCGGTGCCTCCATGATCTCGCTCAGCACGCGCACAGAATTCTTGGCGCGCACCAGCGGCGGGTCCTCAGCATGCACGGCCATGGCAGGCAGCAACAGGGCCACGCCGATCAGCAGCAGGCGATGCAGTGGTGTCTTGAACATGGAGTGCTCCGCTTGAAATTGAAAAGAGTTGAAGCTTGGAATCAATGAGGTAATGACGCAGCGCACCGCAGTGCGCGAGGCTTGTGGCAGACTCATGCGCCTGCTTCAAGCGCGACGCCACCATGCCTTACAACAACTATACCGGCGTTGCCGGTCATTCCAACGGGCAACCCATGCCGCCCGTTCAGGCTGGCGTGCTGCTGGTCAATCTGGGAACACCGGCCGCACCGACGGCCAAAGCCGTGCGGCCGTATCTAGCCGAATTTCTCAGCGATCCGCGCGTTATCGAGATAAGGCGCTGGCTGTGGTGGCTGATTCTGCACGGCGTGATTCTGCGGCTGCGGCCCTCGCGTTCCGCGCACGCCTACGCCAAGGTCTGGACCGAACAGGGCTCGCCGCTTCGGGTCGGCAGCGAGGCGCTGGCGGCCGGCCTGCAGGCCGAGCTGAGCCGCCAGCGTCCGAACGGTCCGATCCGCGTGGCGCTGGCCATGCGCTATGGCGAGCCGTCGGTCGCCAGCACGATCGAGCGCCTGCAGCGCGAAGGCGTGCGCAAGCTGCTGGTGCTGCCGATGTATCCGCAGTATTCGGCCACATCGTCCGGCTCTGTTATTGATGCGGTGATGGACACCTATAAAAAGCTGCGCTGGCCGCCCGAGCTGCGCGTCATCAACGACTACCACAACGATCCGGCGCATATCGACGCGCTGGCCACCAGCATCCAGCGCTGGTGGCAGGCGCACGGGCGCGGCGACAAGCTGCTGCTGTCCTTCCACGGCATTCCCGAGCGGTATCTGCACGCCGGCGATCCGTACTTCTGCCAGTGCCATGCGACAGCTCGCCTGCTGCGCGAGCGTCTTGGCCTGAGCGAAGACAAGCTAGTGATCAGCTTCCAGTCGCGCGTCGGGCGCGAACGCTGGCTGCACCCTTACACCGACCAGATCGTGCGCAAGCTGGCCGCCGAGGGCGTGAAGAGTCTCGACGTCGCGTGCCCCGGTTTTTCGGTCGACTGCCTGGAAACGCTGGAAGAAATCGCCATGCAGAACCGCGATTTTTTCATCGAAGCCGGCGGCAGCACGCTGCGCTACATCCCCGCGCTGAACGACAGCGCCGAGCAGATCAGCAGTCTTGCGGCATTGATCCTGCGCCACGGCCAGGGCTGGGCCGAATTCGCGACCGACTACGATCCCGCCGCGGCGAAACAGCGTGTCGTCGATGCCGACCGCCGCGCCGAGGCCCTGCGTGCTCGCGCCGACTGAGCGGCGCATCGCGCTGCCACACTTTGCGCTGGCCGCACAGGTGTGGGGCGACGATGGCGCGCCGCCGCTGCTGGCGCTGCACGGCTGGCTGGACAACGCGGGCAGCTATGCCTTGCTGGCGCCGCGGCTGGCCGAACGATTTCGCGTGATCGCGTTGGACCTGCCCGGTCACGGCCATTCCGATCACCTGGCTCCCGGCGCCAACTATCACTACCTCGATTATGTGCGCGCCGTGCTCGATGCCGCCGACGCGCTGCAGCTCGATCGCTACGCCCTGCTCGGCCATTCGATGGGCGCGGGCATCGCCGCACTGGTGGCCGCCGCGACGCCGCAGCGCATTGAGCGTCTGCGCCTGATCGAAGGCCTGGGCCCGCTCGGCGACGACGGCACGCAGACCTTGAAGCGCTTTCGCGAGGCGCTGACGCCGCACGTCAGCAGCCGCAAACCGCTGCGCGTGTTTCGCGATGTCGAGCAGGCGATAAGTGCTCGGGTAATGGCCAGCGGGCTGGCGGCGGAGCTGGCGCGACCGATCGTGACGCGCGGCCTGATCGAGACCGAGGGCGGCTGGCGCTGGCGCAGCGATCCAAGGCTGATGCAGACCAGCGCCGTGCGCCAGGCCGAATCGCAAATCCACGCCATCCTGCGCGGTATCGAAGCGCCCTCCGCGCTGCTGCTGGCAAAGCCGGCCACGCCCTACCTCCCCAGCGCCCCGATGCAGGCGCGTGCCGATTGCGTGCCGAACATCGTCGTCAGCCATCTGGCCGGCGGCCATCATCTGCATCTGGAGCAGCCTGCCGCCGTCGCGGACTGGATCGGCGCACCGGGCTAGCGCAGCGGTCAGGCCCAAATGCCTTCCGACCGCAGCACTGTGAGGCGGCGTTCGGTTATCTTGCACGTCTCATTGTCCATCTATCCTTCATGAATTCGCTGCCGACTTCCGAATCGCCCCACCGTCGCGCCGCGCTGACTTTCATCTTTGTCACGGTGATGGTCGACATGCTGGCGTTCGGCATCATCATTCCGGTGCTGCCCCATCTAATCGTGGATCTGATCGGCGGCAGCATCGCGAAGGCGGCGGTCTGGTCGGGCGCGTTCGGCGCGCTGTTCATGCTGATGCAGTTCGTGTTTTCGCCGGTGCAGGGCGCGCTGTCTGATCGCTACGGGCGGCGCACGGTGATCCTGATTTCCAGCTTCGGCCTTGGCGTCGACTTCGTGGTGATGGCGGTGGCACCGTCGCTGTGGCTGCTGTTTGTCGGGCGCGCCGTTTCCGGCGTGTGCGCGGCCAGCTTTTCGACCGCCAATGCATATATCGCCGACATCACGCCCAAGGAGAAGCGCGCCGCCGCATTCGGCACGCTGGGCGCGGCCTTCGGCGTCGGCTTCATCATCGGTCCGGCACTGGGCGGCTTTCTCGGCCATCTGTCGATTCGCCTGCCGTTCTGGATTGCCGGCTTGCTGTCGCTGATCAACTTTGCCTACGGGCTGTTCGTGCTGCCCGAGTCGCTGCCAAAGGAAAAACGCACGGCGCGATTCGCCTGGCGCGAGGCCAACCCGTTGGGCGCACTGATTTTGTTGCGCCGCTATCCGCAGGTGTTCGGCCTGGCCGCGGTATTTTTTCTGATCAACCTGGCGCAGTTCTCGCTCAATTCGACCTACGTGCTCTATACCGACTACCGCTACGGCTGGGGGCCGCAGGCGGTGGGCTATACGCTGGCCCTCGTCGGCCTGTGCAGCGGGCTGGTGCAGGCGGTGCTGGTGCGGCGACTGATGCCGACGTTCGGCGAACGGCGGCTGATTATCGGCGGTCTGCTGCTGTGCGTGGTCGGCTACTTCTTCTTAGGGCTGGCGCCGGTCGCCTGGGTTTTTCTGGTCGGTATTCCGTTTCTCTGCCTGGGCGGACTAGCCGGTCCGCCGGCGCAGGCGATGATGACCCAGCAGGTCGATCCGCACGAACAGGGCCGGCTGCAGGGTGCACTGACCAGTTTGGCCAGCCTCGCCGGCATCTTCGGACCGGCGCTGTTCGCCAATATCTTCGCGCTGTTCATCAGCGACCATGCGCCGGTGCATTTGCCAGGCGCAGCGTTCATTCTCAGCGCGACGCTGCTGCTGGTCTCCGCGCTGATCGCCTTCAACATGACGCGTGCCGACAAGGTCGTCGCGCCCGCGGCCAGCGACGATCTTGCGCCGGCAATGCCGTTCAAACACTTCGCGCCCGAACCGCCATGTGACGAGTCGCTGACTGACAACGACCGTACCCTCCCCTCTTTTCAGCACGACTCAAAGGAAACACCACCGTGACTATTTCGATGTACCAGACCGCCGTACCCGTCACCGTTCGCGCGCTCGAAAACCTTGCCCATGTTTTGAAGAAGGGTGCCGAGCACGCCGCGGTGAAGAGCGTCACCGACCAGACCCTGCTGCAGACGCGGCTAATTCCGGACATGCTGCCGTTGGTCAAGCAGGTGCAGATCGCCACCGACATGGCCAAGAACGGCGTGGCCCGCCTCGCCGGCGTGGAACCGCTGAAGTTCGACGACACCGAGACCACACTGGACGAACTGCAGGCACGCATTGCCCGCGCCGTCGAGTACATCAAGACCTTTACCCCTGAGCAGATCGACGGCAGCGAAACGCGATCGATCAGCATGAAGACCCGTAACGGCGAGCTAAACTTCGAAGGCCAGAGCTATCTGCTGGATTTCGTTTTGCCTAACGTCTTTTTCCATTGCACCACTGCCTACAACGTCTTGC
>CAIKJM010000502.1 GCA_903827735.1 uncultured Rhodanobacter sp.
AGGTGCGGATGCGCTGGCTGCGGTCGCCGGTGCCGACCTGCAGCCGGCGCGACTCCGCCTGCGCTTCGCTTTGCTTGTTGCGTTCGGCATCGAGCAGACGCGCTTTCAGCAGGCTCATCGCGCGGGCGCGATTCTTGTGCTGGCTGCGCTCTTCTTGGCACTCGACGATCGTGCCGGTGGGAAGGTGCGTGATGCGGATCGCCGAGTCGGTCTTGTTGACGTGCTGGCCGCCGGCGCCAGAGGCGCGAAAGGTATCGGTTTTCAGATCGGCCGGATTGATGACGATGTCATCAATCTCGTCGAGCTCCGGCAGCACCGCGACGGTGGCGGTGGACGTGTGTACGCGGCCCTGTGACTCGGTGACCGGCACGCGCTTGACGCAGTGCGCGCCGGATTCAAATTTCAGCTTGGAGTAGGCGCCGGCGCCTTCGACGCGTGCGACCACTTCCTTGAAACCACCGTGCTCGCCGGCGTGCTCGCTGAGAATTTCCACGTGCCAGCGGCGGTTCTCGGCATAGCGCAGATACATGCGAAGCAGGTCGCCGGCGAAGATCGCCGCTTCGTCGCCGCCGGCGCCGGCGCGCACTTCGAGATAAAGGTTGGCTTCATCGCGCGGATCTTTCGGCAACAGCAGCAGCTGCAGTTCGCTATCCAGATCGCGCAGCCGCTGCTGCAGTCGATCGATGTCCTCGCCGGCCATGTCGCGCATTTCAGGATCGTCGAGCATGGCGCGCGTGTCGGCGAGCTCGCGCTCGGCCTGGTCGTGCTCGCGCAGCGAGGTCGCGACCGGTTCGAGCTGGGCGTATTCCTGCGACAGCGTGCGGAATCGGGCGTTGTCGGCGAGCACGTCGGGCTGGCTCAGCAGCAGGCCAATTTCCTCGTGGCGCTCGGCCAGTGCTTCGAGCTTGCGGCGAATCGATGGGGTCATGGGAGCAGGGGCGAGTCGAGAGGGACGAGGGGCGAGCAAAGGCGTTTAGACCTGTGCGTGGTTGGGCATTGAGGAAAGCGGCAGCCAGCCGCCCTCGCTATTTATCCCTTGGGGACTCGCCGCTCTTACCTATCTCTTCGTCGAGCCCGTACAAACGACCGGCCGCGTGCAGCAGGTCGAGATCGCCGCTGAGCGCCGCCTCGCGCAGGCGGGCGCTGGGATGGTGCAGCAACTTGTTGGTCAGCGTGTTGGCGAGGAACGCCAGCGCCTCGTCGGCCGTCTTGCCGCGAGCGAGCATGGCGCGCGCCTTGTCCAGCACC
This sequence comes from uncultured Rhodanobacter sp., assembly GCA_903827735.1. Taxonomy (GTDB): domain Bacteria; phylum Pseudomonadota; class Gammaproteobacteria; order Xanthomonadales; family Rhodanobacteraceae; genus Rhodanobacter. The sequence continues at coordinate 1,249 of CAIKJM010000502.1, forward strand.
TCGTCGCGGTACACCTCAGCGTGCTGGCGCATGTCCAGCGCGGGGTTTTTCAGCGTGAGCGCACGGCGCCAGGCCATGTAGCGATCGACCTGCAGATCGATGATGTCACTGGCTTCATGCGCAGCCGCCTCGCGCGAGCGGCGGTTGTCGTCGATGACCTGGCGCAGGTCATCGATACCGTAGAGATAGACGTCAGGCAGCTCGCCCACGCCGTCCTCTATATCGCGCGGCACGGCGATATCGACCATGAACATCGGTTTGCGCCGGCGCGTGGCCATGGCTTTTTCGACCATGGCGCGAGTGAGGATTGGCTGTCGCGCCGCGGTGGAGGAGATCACGATATCGACCTCGGCCAGATGCTGCGGCAGATCGGCCAGCGCAATGGCATAGCCGCCGTAGCGGCCGGCCAGCTCCTGCGCGGTTTCGAGTGTGCGGTTGGCTACGATCAGCCGCCGCGCCTTTTTGTCGGCCAGATGCTTGGCCGCCAGTTCGATCGTGTCGCCGGCGCCGATCAGCAGCACGCACGCGTCGGACAGGTCCGCAAACACCTGCTCGGCCAGCCGCACGGCGGTAAAGGCGACCGACACCGTAAAGGCGCCGATCCGCGTATCGGTGCGCACGCGCTTGGCGACCGCGAAGGTGTGCTGCAAGAGGCGATCCAGCGGCGCGCGCAGCGACTGCGCCTCGCGCGCCTGCTGATACGCGTCCTTCACCTGACCGAGAATCTGCGGCTCGCCCAGCACCATCGAATCCAGCCCGGTAGCGACACGGAACATGTGGCGTACGGCCTCACGTTCATCGTGCCGATACAGGAACTCGTCCAGCTTGCCCGGAGTCAGACGGTGGTGACGGCTCAACCACGCCTGCGGAATGCTCTCGGCGCCTTCGGCCACGCCCACGTAGAGCTCGGTGCGGTTGCAGGTCGAGAGAATCATTGCCTCTTCCACGCCCGGCTCGCGCGTCAATTCGTGCAGCGCCTCGCCGGCGGCCTCCGGATCGAATGCCACCTGTTCGCGCAGGCTGACCGGCGCGGTGAGGTGGTTGATTCCGAGAGCGATCAGCGGCATGGGGGTGTGAGAGTTCCGGCGTGGATGTTGCTGCGACGTTTTCGGCGCGATGCAGTGACGACGTAGACTAAGCTTGGCGCAGTGTCCGTGCGGTGACCGATATTGGCTTCGACCGGTCACGCGGCGGCAAACAAACAAAAGGTAGGCAGATGGCGGTGGATGTGCGGAGCGGGTCGGCCAGGTTCAAGCAACTGCGGCATTTTACGGCACTGACGGCCTCGGTGCTGGTTTTGTGCAGCTGCGCCCAGATGTCCGCGCGGTCGCCGCGGCAGGCGGCCGCAGCTGCGCAGCCGCTGGCTCATCTGGTGGTTGCCACACCCGACGCCGAGCACGATCTGCTGGCCCAGCTGCTGGCCGGCGAAATGGCGCTGAGCCGCAACGATCTCAAAGCCGCGTCGACGGCCTACGGCCACGCTGCCCGTCTGAGCCTGGACCCCGAGGTGGCCGAGCGCGCCGCGCGCCTGGCCATCGCCGTGCATGACGACACCGCGGCCCAGCAGGCGCTGGATCGATGGCAGGTGCTCGGTGCCACGCCGGTCGGCATGGCCGAAGCCCGCGCCGAGCTGGCGCTCGATCGCGGCGACGCCGACGAGGCGCGTCGCCAGCTCACCCTTCTTATCAGCAGCAGCGACAAGGACGCCTGGCGCCAGTTCGGCCGGGTGATGCTTGGCGCGCGCGATCAGGCGCAGGCCGCCGGCCTGCTGGTCGAACTGGCCACGCCGCAGCGGCTGCCGCCCGATCCGCAGGCGTGGCTGGCGATGAGCGAGCTGGGCGATAAATTCGGCCGGCATGCCTATGCACTTGCGATTGCGGAAGGGGCCGTGCAGCGTTTCAAGAGCGCCGAAACCTACGCCTGGCTGGCGCAGATGAAGTTCAAGGACGGCGATCACGACGGCGCCCGCGCGCTGCTGCAGAAGGCGATCGCCAAGGCGCCCGACAACATCCAGCTGCGCATGGCCTACGCCAGCATGCTCAGCCAGGCCGGCGACTATGCCGGCGCCTCCAAGGTGCTCGATCACGGCCCGCAGAATTCCGACACCTACGCTCTGCGGGTGGCGCTGGCGGCGCAGAGCGGCAACGGTACCGGGCTGGCGACGCTGTATCAGCAGCTGCAGAAAGCGCCGCCGGACGTGCGCGCGAAAAGTGCCTACCTGCTTGGACAACTGGCCGAGGCGCAGCATCTCAACGACGAGGCGCTGGCATGGTACAGCCAGGTGGACGATGACGACGCTCATGCGTTCGAGGCCGACCTGCGCAGCGCGGTGATCCTGCAGTCCCAGGGTAAAAGCAACGAAGCGCATCAGGCGCTGGAACAGATGCAGATCGATTACCTCGATCAGCCCAGCCAGCTGCGGCAGGCCTATCAGGTCGACGCCGAGCTGTACATGCGCGAACGCAAATACCCGCAGGCGATCGCGGCCTTCAGTCGCGCTCTGCAGGTGGTGCCGGATGATCCGGACCTGCTCTATGGCCGCGGGCTGGCCTACGCCGAGGCGAACGATGTGGATTTGGCGGTCAAGGATTTCCACCGCCTGCTGAAGATCAAGCCCGGTGACGTCGACGCCAGCAACGCCCTGGGCTTCACCCTGGCCGATGCCGATCGCGATCTGCCCGAAGCCGAGCAGCTGATCCAGACGGCCCGCGCGGCCAAGCCGAACGATCCGGCCATCGCCGATTCCTGGGGCTGGCTGCAGTACCGGCTTGGTCATCTCGATCAGGCAGCGCAGGTGCTCAGCGGCGCGTGGCAGGCGCAGAAGGACGCCGACGTCGGCGTGCACCTAGGCGAGGTGCTGTGGAAGCTGGGCCGTCAGCAGGAAGCCCAGCGTATTTTCGACGACGTGCGCAAGCTTGATCCGACTAATAAGAATCTGCAGGACGCGCTGCGGCGCCTGCACGCATGAAGGTTGCCGCGATGAACCGGGTTTTTCGATGCGTAGCCGTGTTGCTGCCGCTGCTGGTTGCCGCCTGCGTGCCGGCGCCGGCGGTACGTACGAACGGCGATGCCGCCCAGCTGGCGGCGCAGCAGTCGCGCGAGCAGTCGCTGGCCCATGCCGATCACTGGGTCATGCAGGGCAGGCTGGGTGTATCCGACGGCAAGGACGGCGGCAGCGGTAGTTTCAGCTGGACGCAGAATGGCGATCACTATGAGTTCGTGCTGCGTGGGCCGGCGATCAGCGGTGCGGATTTCCGCCTCAGCGGCGGCCCGGACGGCGCGCAGCTGCAGGGCCTCAAGTCCGGACCGATCAGCGGTCCCGATG
>CAIKJM010000503.1 GCA_903827735.1 uncultured Rhodanobacter sp.
CGAACAGGTCAATCTTGGCGTATATGCCAGCGAACGCGACATGACGCTGTTTCGCCATGATCTTTCCCAAGCGACGCTGAGAGCGTTGCGCCAATGGACGTTCAATACGCCGTCCGTCGGCAAGCATGTAGCGGACCCGTATTGGATAGCGCGCGTTCCGGTCAATTTCAATCTCTCAGTCAACGGCGCGCCACCACCGCAGGTTACCTACGGCAAATGGGAAAGCTACATACCCGGTCCGCGCGAGTTCATCCCGTGGTCCGATAAAAACCGACTGATGTCAGCCAGTCCCGACGCATCCCCCGCCGGCGGCATCTATCAGATGGATCAGGGGCTGCAGCTAAAGACGCCACTAGCTGGAGCGTAAAGGTACCCGCTGGCGCGAAGACATCGAGCTGTCCTGCGACGCATTCAGCAGGGGTTCGCCGCTCGCCGGGTATCGCTGACGCACCTTCCCGACCAACCAAGCCCATGCCTCTTTTTCGATTCGCCGTCGCACTCATGCTATTGCTAAGCGCAGAGGCACTTAGCGCGCAGGATCTGGCCACCACCTGCCATGCAACCAGCAGCTACGACGTCACCCTCAATGCGGACAGCGTGGTGTTCGATCGCGCCACGTCCGCGCCCTCGCGGGTTGAGATTCAACACGGCTCGCTGCGCACCGACGGCGTCACGGTGCGGCTCACTGCGGAAAATCAGGATCGCATGACCTTGTTCGAGCGAGACCTGCGCGCGCTGGCGCCACGGGTACGCGCCGTGGCACAAAACGGGGTGGACATGGCGGTGCAGGCGGTACGCGCCGAGGCCAGCGGCATGCATCTTAGTGCGGACACGCGAGCCGAACTGGACCGGCGACTGACCGATCACGCCAGAGAGCTCAAGCAGCGTATTGCCGTCAGCCGCAGTACGCACGACTGGAACGGTGACGCTATCAACCAGTACGCGAACCAGATCGCCGGCGACCTGATGCCGCTGATCGCCAGCGACATGGGTCAGCAGGCCATCGACGCGGCCATGAACGGCGATATTCAGGCGGCGTCGGCGTTGCGCGATCAGGCCGCCAATCTAGCCACGCAGATCCAGCCGCGGCTGCTGCGGCGCATGCAGGCGCTGCGTCCGCAGATTCAAGCGCTGTGCCCCTCGATCGAGGCGCTGAGCGACCTGCAGGAGGGCGTGCGCGACAGCAACGGCCGGTCGCTGGAACTCATTCAGATCACGCGATAACCGAGTCACGGCAGCTTTCGCAGCACGCAGCCGACCGTACGCTGACCAGAGTTCGACGGATTTCGGGCAATTTATCTGTTGCTAAGTCGCGGAGGCAGAGGATGTGCCTAGGAATAACAGCCCATCCCCAGGAGGTGGCTATGTCCTCGACGTTGCCCCAAAGCACCTACAACACGTTGATCCAGCGCAGCATCGATCTGCTGCAGCTGTACCGGCATGCCGCAGCATCCTGCGAGCCGGGACTGAAGATGGTGCTGGCCGAAAACGCCCAGACGCTGGACGCCATGATCGTCGACTTGCAGGCGCAGCTGCGGGCAAGCGGCGGTAAGCCAAGCCATACCGGCACGATGCGCGGAGCTCTGCGCCGCCATGTAGCCGGCTCCCTTGCCCGCGTGTCCTCGCACCACGATGTCGCGTGGATCCGTGAACTGTCGAACGGCGAAAGCAGCCTGCTGCACGCCTTTGAAAGCGTCGTCGCTCAATTACCGCCCGAATCGGCGCTGGCCTTGCGCAGACAGCTTCCGCGACTCAACAGCATTCATCTGGATATGGATAACTTGGCTGGCACGGCGTCATGAAGCAATAGCGTTTCTTCGAACGCGCGCCGGTCATCGGGGCATGAGCGGGGTCAATGGAGTCGCGCCGCTCTACTGGCCGTGCAGTAATCTTTGGATGCACTGCGCTGGATGCGCGACACCACTCGCTACCCAAGCAGTTTCGCGATTTCCAAGAGGAAGGGCTGGCTCGGGGCACAGGCGCAAGGCGGCTTGATAACGATCCCCGCCCGGACGCGATGATCCCGGACGCGATGAGGCGGAATCGGTTGGATACATTCAGGGAGAAACACCATGCGTCGACTGCTGTTGGTCCTGCTACTGGCAATAAGTCTCGGCATCCATGCGAATGATACGTTGCGCGTCGGTCAGCAGGTGTTGACCGCCGGCGATCCGGTCACGCATGTGATCGACCTGCTGGGTACGCCGGTCTTCAAGGAGCCCTTGCAAAATCAGTATGGCGCGTATGTCGGCGAGCGCTGGCAATACAAGCGTGACAGCGGGCGCGTGGTGACGATCACGATCGTCGGCGGTCGGGTCGCCAATATTGAGGAAAGTCAGACCTACTGAGGAGAACCAGACCTACCCAAGCTGACGGCACGGGCCTAAGTGCACATTGGCGCTATCTCGCTATGCTCTCATCAGACTCAGGACTGCAAGCAGACAAGGAGATGTCATGCGTATTCTGCCGATCGTAGTGTTCTCCGCATGTTTGGCAGCGCTCGTGCTGAGCACCACGGTCCAGGCCGTCAGCACGCTGCGCATCGGCAATCAGGTACTGGCCGCTGGCGACAGCGAGGTTCGCGTGACCGAGCTCTTGGGCAAGCCTTCGCATAAATCACGCAGCCGCAGTTCGCGCAGCAGCCACTCCAGCGGCAGCCGGCGGACACGCGGTAGGGTGCGTGTTCTGTCCGAGGACGCCATGGGTGAAAAGTGGCAATTCCGGCGCGACGATCACGTCACCACGGTGACGATCGTCGACGGCAAGGTCAGCGATATCGACGATCGTCGTCTCTGATTCAAGCGCTGTAGTCGCGGCGAAAGAACCCGGTGGTGAATCGGGCCGCATCGTGCGATAAACGCGAGCAAGTCGGGAATCGCCGGGGAGTTAAACGTGTCGTATCCAACATCGGACCATTCCTGGTTCGCGCGCGCCGGCCTGCTGCCGCGGGTCAGCCTGCTGCGCGAACGCGGCGAGCATCAGGAAAGCAAGGTCACCAATATCGAGCTTTTTTTTGATCTCGTCTTCGTCTATGCGGTGACCCAGCTGTCGCATGCCTTGCTTCATCAGCTGAACCTGATCGGCGCGCTGCAGGTGCTGCTGCTGTTTCTGGCCGTATGGTGGGTGTGGATCTTTACCGGGTGGGTGACCAACTGGCTCGATCCGGAGCGGCCGCTGGTGCGGCTGGCGTTGCTGATCCTGATGCTGGCTGGCCTGTTCCTCTCGATTGCCATCCCTGACGCATTCGGCGAGCGCGGCAGGTTGTTCGCCGGGTCGTATGTCTTCATGCAGGTGGGGCGCACGCTGTTCATGCTGTGGGCGATCGGCGATGCCGCGCCGGCGAATACGCGAAATTTCCAGCGTATCGCCGTGTGGTTGATGGCATCGGGCGTTCTCTGGCTGCTCGGCGGATGGTTGGACGGCCAAACGCGCGTACTGCTCTGGGTCGCTGCGCTGTTGTTGGAATATCTCGGCCCGGCGATGACGTTTCGCGTGCCGGGCCTTGGGCGATCGAGCACGGCGGACTGGAACGTCGAGGGTGGCCACCTGGCCGAGCGCTGCAGCCAGTTCGTGATTATCGCGCTGGGCGAATCGGTGCTGGTGACCGGTTCGAGTTACGCCGAAACATTCCGCGGTTCCAGCGCACTGTTTGCATTCATCAGCGCGTTTATCGGGAGCGTGGCGATGTGGTGGATCTACTTTGATCTCGGCGCCGAGCGCGGCAGCCGTTCGATCAGGCAGTCGGACGACCCCGGTCGAACCGCGCGCGTGGCCTATACCTATCTGCATCTGCTGATAGTCGCTGGCATCATCGTATCGGCGGTGGCCGATGAGCTGACTCTGCGTCAGCCGCAACAGAACACCGACGTGATCACTGCCGCCGCATTGCTCGGCGGCCCGGCGCTTTATCTTCTGGGCAATGCGCTGTTCAAGAAAACGGTTAACCGTACCAACATGCCCCTGTCGCATCTCGTCGGCTTAGTGCTGCTGGGCGTGCTTGCACTGACGTTCAACCGGTGGCCGATTGCCGCGTTAGGTGTGGCGACCACTGTCGTGCTCCTGGTCGTGGCCATTTGGGAGATGCGCTCGCTGCGCCATGTGCGTGAGCTCATGGAAGAACGATCGCACGGCTGAGGTATTCAGCAAATTTTTCATGCTTGGTTTGCTAGCTTGAGTCCGACTTTTTGAAGTGAGCCGAAGCCATGCACGATTTTCTCGACCGATTGCTGGGAGCGAAGCTTGCCGAAAGCGTGATCCACGTAGGCCTCAATTTGCTGCTCGCGCTGCTCGTGCTTCTGATCGGTATTTGGATTGCTGCGAGGCTTGCCGACGTGTCCGAACGCGCGCTGCATCGGGCCCAGGTCGACGTGACGCTGAGCGGCTTCTTACGCAACCTGATCTACGGCGTTCTGGTGGCCGTGCTGATCGTGATGGCGCTCATCACCGCGGGCGTTTCGGCGGCGCCGTTGGTTGCGGCGCTGGGCACGGCCGGCCTGGCCATCGGGCTCGCGCTGCAAGGTTCGCTGAGCAATCTCGCCTGGGGAGTGCTGCTGATCGTGTTCCGGCCGTTTCGCGTCGGCGATTACGTCACCGCGGGCAGCATTGAAGGCACCGTGGAGGCCATCAACCTCATGCACACGCTGATCGTGCTGCCGGACAACCGCGAAGCGATCGTGCCCAACGGCAAGGTCGGCGGCGATGCGATCCTCAACTTCAACCGCCGCGGTACGCGACGCTTCGAGCTGCCGATTGCGATCGGCTACAAGGACGATATCGGCGCAGCAATGGCCGAGATCAAGCGGCTGTTCGATGAAGACCCGCGCATTCTCAAGGATCCGGCGCCTGGCGTCTGGACCGGCGCGCTGGGCGATAAATCCGTCGGCCTGATCGTGCGCGGTTGGACGCGTTCGGCGGACAACTGGTCGGCAAAAAGCGATCTGTTGCGCGCGATCAAGGAGAGTCTCGAAAAAGCCGGCGTGACCTTGGCTTTTCCGTGATTGGGCGCGTTACTGCAGGCTCACCGGCCTGCGGTTATCGGCCGACACCCGATCGATCAGTTCGTTGTACGGATCGATACCCGCGTCGAACGGCTTGCCGTCCACGGTCACGGTGATCGTGCTGTCGCCGCTGGGCAGCATGCGTTTCTGCAGATAGAGCGGCTTGCCGTCCAGGCCGGCATGTGCCGGTGCGGCGAACACGCCGATCTCGATGGGCGTATCCGGCGGCGCGTCGGTCTCCCTGCCGGTACCGTCGACGTAGACTTTGCCGGCATGCACCTTCATCGTCACTTGGTATTGGCCGTCAGGGAGTTTTTTCGCCGTTGCGTCGGTGATGCGGTTGTCGTACAGGGTGATGTTCCAAAACAGGTCATCCAGCAGCGGCTTCCACTTCGAGTCGACGGCGCGGCCCAGCGCATCCATGAACTCCTTTGAGGTGGTGTAGGGCGGTTGCTGAAAACCCTTGTCGATCAGAAACTGCTTGAGCATTTTGTTCAGCACGGCTTCGCCGACGTAGTCCTGCAGCGCGTAGAACACGAGCGAACCTTTGCGGTAATGGATGTACTGCTGGTTCTCCACTTTCGCCAGCGGTTCCTCGGCAACCTTCTCGGTGCCACGGCCGGCCAGATAGGCGTCCAGCTCGTATTTCAGAAACTTGCGCATCTGGGTGGCGCCATACTTTTGCTTCATCACCATCAGCGCCGAGTACTGCGCCAGCGATTCGCTGAGCATGGTCGAGCCCTGCATGTTCGCGCCGATCACCTGATGAGCCCACCACTGGTGCGCAACCTCGTGCGCGGTGACGTAGTAGACGTAGTCGATCTTGCTGGTGTCGCGCAGGTCGGCAATAAAGCCAATTGATTCGGAGAACGGAATGGTGTTGGCGAACGACTGCGCAAAACTGCTGTAGTTGGGAAACTCCAGAATGCGCAGCTGGTGGAACTGGTACGGCGTGTAATTAGCGTCGTAATAATCCAGCGCATCCTTGGCGCCCTGAATCATTCGGTCGACGTTCCAGGCGTGCGCGGGGTTGTAGTAGACCGAAATATCCACCCCTTTCGACTGCTCGTGTTTCACCGCGTAACGCGCGGAGAGGTAGGCAAACAGTGGCAGCATCGGCTGATCTGCGCTGTTCTTGGTATTCGCATCCTGATGCATGCTGTAGTGGAAATAGTGCCGGCCGTTCAACGTCCACTCTTTTTGCAGGTATCCCGGCGCTACGGCGATTTGATCGGCGGACGTTGATACTGTGGTGTCGAAGCTGATCCAGTCCGCGTCGTTGCTCAGGTAGGTATTCGCACGGGCCTGTTCATCGCCGAGTTTGGGCATACGCGGCACGTCCGCGCTGAGGCCGTATTTGCGGCGATCGTTGCGATCGGTGATCTGATCGCTGGTCTGGTAACCGAACTGCGGCATGACGCTGTTGTTGAAGAATGTCCCGTTGTGGGCGAGGAATTCACCTTCCGGGCTGTTGGTAAATCCTCTCGGCGCGTATTCGAGTGCGAAATCGAAAGTCATCGAGGCGCCCGGCGCCAGCGGCGTTTTCAGGCGATAAATCGTGTAGCCGAGAGACTTGTCTTCGCTCACCGTCTCATGGGGCGCAAAGTCCACCGACTTTACGGTGAAGGGGTCGGCAAAGTTCACATGCAGTTCGCTGATCGGCGCTGCGTGTTTGTTGACGAGCGTGTACTGGCCGCGAATCTCCAGCTTGCGTTCGTTCGGATAGATGTCCACGTCGGCTTTTACCGCGGTGATGCGTGGCTGCGGAAAATCTTTGTATTTCGCGAATCTCTTTTCGTAATCGGCATGCTGCTGCAGTTTGTCGGCGCTGCTCTGGTAATGATTGAGTACGTTGGTGTTGTAGTAGATCCAGGCGCCGCTGCCGACAAAGGCAAGCAGGGCCAGAATCAGGGCAGACGCGGCCGGCACGCGCAGGCGCATACGCGCTTCGCGCAGGCGGTCGCGCCAGGCATCACCGGTGCCACGCACCCAGAACAGCGCGGCTAGCACCAGCAGCACGACGGCGCAGCTGGCCCAGTAAAAGTCGAACCACAGTGCGGCCTTCAGAAAATGGCCGAAGCCGTTCATATCCGAATACGGCGTGTCCGGCGCGCTGCCGTAGTTGTACAGATTCTGGTCCCAGTGCAGCAGGCCAAAGCCGATCTGCGCGACCAGCCACACGATGGTCAGCAGATAACCGAGAAATTTGTTGTTGGAGATGACCTGCAGAAACAGCGCCAGCACGGCCAGCAAAAGAAAGGGAATCGCGTCCAGCGCCAGCGAGCCCAGATAGAGGCCGGGTTCGATATGCGTGTAGCTATGCCCTAGTTGCCAGCCGATGCCGACCAGGGCGCCGACCAGCAGGAACGTTGCGATCACGATCAGCAACGCGCCCAGCTTGGCCGTCAGCGGGATCCAGTCCGGCAGCGGAAAGGCGTCGCTGACTTCCGCCGAACGCTGGCTGCGCTCGCGCCATACCATCTCGCCGGCGTAGAAGGTGATGATGATGTAGAGCAGCCACTGATAGCCGCCGCGAATGTTCTCCAGCACCTGATGTGTGACGGGATAGGTCGAGGTGCCGTAAATCTGTCCCGATAGGAACAAAACAAGCAATAAGACAATTACGCCTAGGATGAGCATTACGAGCAACGGCGCGCCACGCAAGACCGTCGAGACTTCAAACCGCATCATTGCCATCAGGCGAGAAAGATTTGCCCGGGCGGTGTAATGCAAATGAGCCTTCTGCGGCAACGAACATGTGGATTGCTCAGTAGCTTGCCGTAATAGAGGTGGCTCAGCGCGCTTCTTTTGTCTAGAGAAATGGATTCCCTCCCTGTCAACTTTAAACAGTACGAAGGCTGTGCCGATCATGGCAATACTGACGGCCGTCCAAAGCACACGGTTGAATAAAAAGACGCCTTGCAGCGATGGAAGCTGTCGATTGGATTGGTCCGCGCTCCAATAGCGAGTGACGATGCTTATCGTTCGGGCACCGAACGGATCGAGCGCCGCAGCCAGAAAATGATTGTTGACGTCACGAAGTAGCAGACCTGAGATAGTCATCAGCGCGTAAAGCACGATGACGCCAATAAACGACGTCAGGAGTGATCGCGTTAGGGTGGCTATTAGGAAGAGAAGAGCGGATAGGAAAAAGATGTCGGGCGCCACGATGACCCCAAGCCCCCACGCATATCCATGCCAGCTAACGGGACCTAGGCGCGTCTGGTCTATCCATGGCATCGCTTCTCCTAAGGCAAGGCCAACCGCGCACAGCAAAAGTATCGATAGCGCCGCAAGATAGCCGGCGGTAAACCGCCCCCCGAGATAAGCAATACGCGATAGCGGAGTAGTGAAAATTAATTCGGCAGTACGTTCGTCGAAATCTCGCAGCGCAGCTCCCGCAACGAACAGGGGTACAAGGAACATACTGAAGGCGGTGCAAAAGCTTAGTAACCGCACGATTACCGTCGGCGCATTCCGCAGCACGTTGCCGCTGGCGCCGCCAATGACGACGGCATCGGTGCTGACCAGCGTAAACGCGAGCGCGCCGAAGACCAGCGCCACGATCCAGAACAGCGGCGCCTTCAGCTGCTGGCGCCATTCGAATCGGAGGATCTCGAAGAACATCAATGTTCCTGTCGCTTTGGGGCCGTTGGCGGCGAAATAAAGACGCGAAAAAGCGGAAGCATCAAGCGGCCTTCGCCACGGCGCCCTGCGCACGCAGCCTTCCGAAATAAACGTCTTCCAGATCGGGCGCGACGGCCTCGAAACCCTCGCCTGGCTGTGACTCGGCCAGCACGTGCAGCACGGTGCGGCCACCGGCCAGTCGGGTCGACAGAATATTCATGCGCGCGCGATAGCCATCCAGTTCGGCCTTGTCGATACTGCGCCGCCAAACGCGGCCGTCGAGCGAGCGGATTGCTTCCATCGGCTCGCCGCTGAGCAGCAGCTGGCCCTGCGCGATGATCGCCATGCGCGGGCACAGGTCGGTGACGTCCTCCACGATATGCGTGGAAAGAATCACCACCACGCGTTCGCCGATCTCCGCCAGCAGGTTGAGAAAGCGGTTGCGCTCCTCCGGGTCGAGCCCGGCGGTGGGCTCGTCGACGATCACCAGCCGCGGGTCGCCGATCAGCGCCTGGGCGATGCCGAAGCGCTGGCGCATGCCGCCGGAGTAGGTGCCGAGCTTGCGCTTGCGCACGTCCCACAGGTTGACCTGGCGCAGCAGCGACTCGACCAGCTCGCGCCGCTCGGCTTTGACCGTGACGCCTTTCAACACGGCGAAGTGATCGAGCATTGCCTCCGCCGATACCTTCGGATACACGCCGAACTCCTGCGGCAGATAGCCGAGCTTGCGCCGCGTGGCCTGCTTGTCGGCCAGCAGATCGACGCCGTCGAGCGTGATGCTGCCCGCGTCCGGATCCTGCAGCGTGGCGATGGTACGCATCAGCGACGACTTGCCCGCGCCGTTGGGGCCGAGCAATCCGAACATGCCGTGCGGAATCTCCAGCGACACGCCGCGCAGCGCACGCACGCCGTTGGCGTAGGTTTTTGACAGGTCGCGAATGATCAACATGCTTGGCTTCCTTGGCCCGCCGCGCAGTGTGCGCGTGACGGCGATAGTGAGTTCAGCGTAGGGCATCAATCGAGGCTTTGCGTGCGCTCAAGGTCATGCATACGCGCGCGCATGGTAGCTGTCTTCAGGCTCCGATAACGCTGTCAAGGCAGACGGACTGCGCAGGCGTTCGTTATGATGGTGGCCTTGCCCGCGACCGCCATCCCCAGGCGGCACGCCATCGCCATTTGTAGGAGTCCCCATGGCTGATCTGAAAGAAGCCCGCGTTCCCGATATCGGTCAGTCCGACGTCCCGGTGATTGAAGTACTGGTCAAAGCCGGTGATCGCGTCGAAAAAGAGCAAAGCCTGATTACGCTGGAATCGGACAAGGCCACCATGGAAGTCCCCGCGCCGTTTGCCGGCACGGTGAAGGAAGTGAAGGTCAAGGTGGGCGACGAGGTGGGCGAGGGCACGCTGATCGCTACCATCGAAGCCGATGACGCGGGTTCGCAAGCCGCTGCACCCGCCAAGGCCGCCGCGCCGGTCCAGGCCGAGGCACCGAAGGCCGAGCCGAAAAAGGCGGATGAAAAGCCGGTTGAAGAGACCAAGCCGGTGGCCGAAAAGCCCGCCCCGATCGGCGGTCGCGCCGTGCTGCCGGGCAATGCGCCCGAGGGCGATGCGGCTCCGAGCGCGCGTCCGCCGCTGGACGCCACCATTGTGATGCCCGGCGACGCGCCGTATGCGAGCCCGGCGATCCGCGCGTTCGCGCGCGAACTGGGCGTGGACATCGCCCAGGTCAAGGGCAGCGGCCGCGGCGGCCGCATCCAGCGCGAGGACGTCAGCGATTACGTGAAGCACGCGCTGGCGTCGGGCGCGCGTCCGGTTGTGGGCAACGCCTCGGCCTCTGCCGGCGGCCTCAACCTGCTGCCCTGGCCGAAGATCGACTTCTCCAAATTCGGCGAGATCGAGGAAAGACCGCTCTCGCGCATCCAGAAGATTTCCGGCGCCAACCTAGCGCGCAACTGGGCAATGATTCCGCACGTCACCCAGCACGACGATGCCGACATCACCGAGCTGGAAGCCTTCCGCAAGAAGCTCGGCGAAGAGAACAAGGATCTGAAGGTCACCCCGCTGGTGTTCCAGATCAAGGCGGTGGTTGCAGCTCTGAAGCAGTTTCCGCAGTTCAACGCCTCGCTGGACGAGTCCGGTGAAAAACTCATTCTGAAAAAATATTTCCATATCGGCATCGCGGTCGACACGCCCGACGGCCTGGTCGTGCCGGTGATTCGCGATTGCGACAAGAAGGGCCTGCTCGACCTGGCGCGCGAACTGGGCGAGATCTCGAAAAAGGCGCGCGAAAAGAAGCTCGGCCCGGCGGAAATGTCGGGCGGCTGTTTCTCAATCAGTTCGCTGGGCGGCATCGGTGGCACCGGCTTTACGCCGATCGTCAACGCGCCGGAGGTGGCCATCCTGGGCGTCTCCAAGGCCGCGATGAAGCCGGTCTGGAACGGCAAGGAATTCGCGCCGCGCCTGCTGCTGCCGCTGTCGCTGAGCTACGACCATCGCGTCATCGACGGCGCGCTGGCCGCGCGCTTCGCGGCGTTCCTGGCGACTCAGCTGGGTGATATTCGCCGCCTGCTGCTCTGACGTATTGGCGCCTCTCCGGCGGGGAGGCGCCAGGGTGAGAGCGATCGGTCGACCGCCTCCTGCCTGTGCCGTACCCATACTCTAGCTACGCGCCGTTCGTGCCGCGAGCGACTAAAGAAGGATGCTCTCCCATGGCCAACACCATCGAAATCAAAGTCCCCGACATCGGCGGAAACGGCAGCGTGCCGGTCATCGAAATTCTGGTGCAGGTCGGTGACACGGTGACCAAGGAACAGAGCCTGGTGACGCTGGAATCGGACAAGGCGACGATGGAGATTCCGACCAGCGTCGCGGGCGTCATCAAGGAGATCAAGCTCAAGGTTGGCGACGAGGTTTCCGAAGGCAGCGTGATTGCCATCGTCGAGACGGCGGCCGATGCCACCGCAGCTCCGGAAGCTGCCCCGTCCGAGGCGCCCAAACAGGTTGCCCCGAAAGCCGAGCCGAGCAAGACCGAGGCGCCCAAAGCTGCGCCTTCGGCTTCGACCGCCGCTAACAGCAGTAAGCCGACCGCGCCAGCACAGAAAGCCGCCGGTGAATCCGGTCGCAAGGCCGATATCGAATGCAAACTCGTCGTGCTGGGCTCCGGTCCGGGCGGCTATACCGCGGCGTTTCGCGCGGCGGATCTTGGCGTCGACACCGTGCTGGTCGAGCGCCATGCCACGCTCGGGGGCGTCTGCCTCAACGTCGGCTGCATTCCATCCAAGGCCTTGCTGCACGCCGCTGCGGTGATCGACGAAGCCGAGGCGATGGCCGCGCACGGCATCACCTTCGGCAAGCCGACCATTGAGATCGACAAGCTGCGCGAGTTCAAGACCAAGGTGGTGGGCAAGCTCACCGGCGGCCTCACGTCGATGGCCAAGCAGCGCAAGGTGCGCACGGTCGAGGGAGTGGGCGCATTCATTTCGCCGAACGAATTGGAAGTCCAAACGAAAGATGGCACGAAGCTGATCCGCTTCGAGAACGCCATCATTGCAGCTGGCTCGCAGTCGGTGAAACTTCCCTCGTTCCCCTGGGACGACGAGCGGATCATCGATTCTACCGGCGCACTCGAACTGAAGGACGTGCCGAAGAAGCTGCTCGTCGTCGGCGGCGGCATCATCGGCCTGGAAATGGCCACCGTGTATTCGGCGCTGGGCAGCGAAGTGACCGTAGTCGAGTTCATGGATCAGCTGATCCCCGGCGCCGACGCCGACCTGATCAAGCCGCTGGCGCAGCGCATGAGCAAGCGGCTCAAGGGCATCCATCTCAAGACCAAGGTGGTCGAGGCCAAGGCGACCAAGAAAGGCATCGAAGTGACTTACGAGGGCGACAGCGTGCCGGAAACGACGCTGTTCGACCGCGTGCTGGTCTCGGTAGGCCGCTCGCCCAACGGCAGCAAGATCGGCGCCGACAAGGCCGGTGTCAGCGTCAGCGAGCGTGGCTTCATCACCGTCGACCAGCAGATGCGCACCAACGTGCCGCACATCTTCGCCATCGGCGATCTGGTCGGCCAGCCGATGCTGGCACACAAGGCTACGCATGAGGCCAAGGTTGCCGCCGAAGTGGTGGCAGGGCACAAGAGCTACTTCGACGCGCGGGTGATTCCGTCGGTGGCGTACACCGACCCGGAAATCGCCTGGGTCGGCGTCAGCGAGCGCGAGGCGAAAGAAAAAGGCCTAAAGGTAGGCGTGGCGAAATTTCCCTGGGCCGCCAGCGGGCGCGCCATCGGCAACGATCGCACCGAGGGCTTCACCAAGCTGCTGTTCGATGAAGAAACCCATCGCATCGTCGGCGGCGGCATCGTCGGCCAGCACGCCGGCGACCTGATTTCCGAAGTGACGCTGGCGATCGAGATGGGCAGCGAGGCGACCGACATCGGAATGACCATCCACCCGCACCCGACGCTCAGCGAGTCCGTCGGCATGGCCGCGGAAATCTACGACGGCACGATCACCGATTTGTACATGCCCAAGAAAAAATAGGAATTTTCCTGTGGCACGTCGTTCGATTTTTCGTGCTGTCTTACTGGCTACCTCTATCGTCGCGTCACACGCCAGTGACGCCGTTCACGCGCCAATTGAACAGCGTTGTCCAGGTTTGTCCGCATGGGAAAGCGCTCACCCGCAATGGTCAGAGAACAATCAGGCGGCACGCCTTACGGCGGCTTTTGGAAAGCCGACTAATCCTCAGTTACGCCGGCAACTTTTGGCTATGGTGAAGCCCGATCAAGCTGCACGAGAGGCTGTCGCAAAGTCGGGCTTTCAATCACAGGATGCTCTCAAGAAAATGTTGGCGGTCGATGCTAAAAATCTGGCGGCATTCAACCCGATCATCCAGCGGCAGGGATTTCCGAAGCCCTCGCAAGTCGGCGTCGACGGGTTCAAGGCCGCGTTCCTGCTGATTCAACACGCTGATCTAGACCCGGTGCTGCAGTCGCAGGTTTTGCCTCAGCTGGTGGCGCTTCATGATCAAGGGATGATCAGTGGAAGCGGTGTGGCTTTACTGACTGATCGCGTATTGCGCGCACAGGGCAAGCCCCAGCGCTATGGAAGTCAGTTCGATCAGGATACCGATGTTCAAGCATGAAACTTCAACCGACTGAAGATATGGCGAATCTGGACAAACGCCGTGCAGCAATGGACTTGCCGCCTATGGTCGATTACGCATGCATGATGTCGGCTTATACGGGAAAGAAAATCAAGCTGGAGCCCTGACGGGTGAGCTTACTCTGCGCTGGGCGTCCCACTCCCGATGCGATGCGCGAAGCGTTTGCCGTCTACCGCTGCTAAGGTTCCCCTCATTCGAGATACGCAAGCTGAGGCGTCATCCGGCGACCTTCAACTTTCTAGAAATTGCAGTTTCTTTTCCCGCGGCAGCTGCTTGATCTGCCATTCTGCGCGCGACGCGCTTGATCGATCAGGGAAACTGCGAAATCCAAGCAGTCGCAGCGGTGGATTGGCGCGTGTATAGCGTGCGCCGCGACCGGCGACATGGGCGGCGTAGCGTGCGTCGAGCCGATTGGTGATGCCCGCGTAGTAGCTGCCGTTGCGGCACTCGATCAGATACACACACCAACTCTTGAGGGGCTTGGTGGTGTGGGCTGCTGCAGGTTGGGTTGAAATGGTCATTAAGCGTCGTTTTTGCTGCTGACAGATATGGCTACCCGAAATTCATGTCCCATTTGTCCAAGCCGCGCTGAAGCGGGC